>CAYTFL010000083.1:0-4035 GCA_964437105.1 Candidatus Woesearchaeota archaeon
CCCTGCTTATAATGAAGAGGAAACCTTAGCGGCAGTTATAAAAGAAATTAAGGATGTTATGAATAATACTAAGTATAAGTATAAAGTTCTTGTTGTGAATGATGGGAGCGATGATGATACAGAAAAGATTGCTAAGAAAACTGGCGCCAAAGTATATTCTCATTCTAGAAACCAAGGCTTAGCCATAACGTTTGCAACAGAGATGAGGTTTTGTTTGAAAGAAAAGGCTGATGTCATAGTGCACACGGATGCAGATGGACAGTATCCAGCAGAGTATATCCCTAAACTTCTTGAGCAAATTGAGAAAGGGTATGATTTAGTCTTAGGAAGCAGGTTCGCTGGAGAGATTGAAGAGATGCCTATTGTAAAACGGTTGGGCAACATGGCATTTGCATATGTATTCACTAGGATAACTAAAACCAAAATAACTGATTCAACAACAGGTTTTCGAGCGTTCACTAAAGAAGTTGCAGAGTCAATAAACTATACAACGAACTTTACTTACACCCAAGAACAATTAATCCGTGCATCGAGACAGAACTTTAAGATAAAAGAGGTTCCAATCTTCGCTAGAAAAACAAGAGAAAGTAGATTAATGAAAGGTCCTATCGATTACGCAATAAAAGCTTGGATAAACTTGTTTAGAATATATAGAGATTACAACCCATTAGCATTTTTTGGTAAGATCGGAATAATCTTTATTACAATCGGAACCTTATTAGGACTTTATATTACTTACCACACTCTTTCTTATGGTCACACCGAGGGGATACCAAGAATCATACTCTCTGCATTAATGCTAATTACTGGAATACAGATTATCCTATTCGGCCTTCTTGCAGACATGAAAAGGTAATGAAAATGAAGTATAACGACAAAATATTCATAATACCTATAATTTTACTTAGTATCAACTTCATTTACAGACTAATCAATTTTGCACATATAATAAAAGAATTCCCTGTCGACATTACAAACGACCTCACATCTTATACAGCCTTGGTCTACTTCTTCGATCTCTACGGCTACATGGGCACTGTACCTCACTGGTTTAACGGTTTTACACTATTCAATACTTACCCTCCCGGCTGGATCGTCTTCACACACTCCATCTACTTTCTCACAGAACACCTCATGATAGCAATTTACCTATCCACCTTAATACTTTACGCCTTAGGATTCTTAGCCATCTGTCTAATCGCAAAAAAAGAAAAATTGTCCAAAATAAAAACCATCTTTTTCTTCCTAATCGCTTTTGCAAACCCTATGCTTATAGGCGCAGTACTAAAGCAGGGCCGTCTCCCCTCTCTTATGGGCTTAGTGCTACTAATTTACATTGCCTATTTCGCCCTTTACTACAGAGATAATAAATTAGATTATAAGATTCTATTCTTAGCCCCAATAATGGGAATATTAATACTAACTCACCAACCTGAAACAATACTATCCGGTTTCATTCTACTAGGTCTATTATTCGTAAAAAACAATATTGAAAGGATAATAATTATACTTACCCTTCTTCTAGGCATCATTCTTTCCAGCTTCTGGCTTATCGAATTCATAACTTACGCTCTTAAAACGGATTTTCTTTCTATCGGTTACAGTACTTGGCTACTCGACTTCAGCGGCTACATGTGGAGCAATATAGCAATCTTTCTAATTTGTATCGCTCTTTTCACAACATCTTATCTTTACTTAAAGCAAAACAAAAAAGACACTCTTTTCTTTGCCCCAATACTCATTTTAAACTTCCTTCTATTATTCAGACTAGTCACACTAATTCCCATCATCAAACACATCTACCCCGACCCTTACCAAGATTTCTTCATTTTCTTCCTAGGTTTATTCTTAGTAAAGATTGATTTTAACCAGATCCAACCTTTACTCAAAAAAATATTCGCCGTTCTCTTAACTCTATTTGTAATAGCCGGCGTATCGTACAATGTTTACTATACTCCAACTTTTGAAGACTATACTGAAACCGAAATAAACTTTTTTAACGTCATGGGCCAAATTGAAGAGAAATACTTCTTCATAATTACAGAACGCTTTGAAACGTCTTACTCGAAACCTTACTACGCATATGGAGCCATTTATCTAGATATTGACACAATCTCTGGCTGGGGCGACATGTTCAAGGAAAGAGAGTATACTGATTATGTAAATGGATTACACGAAATATATGCCTCCGAGAAAGATTGCTCAGTATTTGAAGGGTTTAGTTCTATTGGTACTAAAGAAATTGTTACTAGCGGATCTGACTGCGATTATATGGTAAACACGTGCAACTTAAAAGAGAAATACCGTTCAGGAAACATATGCCTACTAGAAATCACTTAGACTTTCTTAACAATCAACCGTATTTCATGCTCCAGATTTAATAATTTAGAAAAAGGATAAAATATTCTCAACATACTTTTCACAACAAATCCACCTTCTGCATTTTCTACTGGCATCTCACTCTTCTCTTTCCACATAACTTTCAAACCAGTCTTACGTAGATACGCCCTCAAGTGCTTCTCTTTGAAATGATAATTATGATGTATCGGATGTATCATTCTGGTAAATATAGGTAAAGTTTTCAAACTGCCAAGATACACTCCTTCAGCAATCCACCCCATCAAACTCGAATCATTAACCGTCAAGATAAAGATCAAACCATCATCCTTCAACAACCTTTTCGCTTCATTAAGAAACTTATTAGGATCCTGCACATGCTCTAACACGTCCCACAGTGTTATAATATCAAATGACTTCTCTTTCAACTTCACTTCTTCAAGAAACCCTTGCTTAGTTTTAATTCCAAAGTTTTCTTTGGCATACTTACACGCATACTCTGACACATCAACTCCAGTAACATCATACCCTTCCTTCTGCGCCATATCAAGAAAGACTCCAGTTGCACACCCTACATCCAACATTTTACCTTCTGGCTTAACTCTTTTCAACTTCCTCAAGACTCTTAAAAAATTCCTCAACTTCTCACTTTTTCTAATCTGCTTCTCATAGCCAACCTTACAATCTGCAAAAAAATTAGTATGCACTTCACCGAAATAATCAGAAGAATACAAATCATCTTTAATCGTCGTTTGATCAGTGGTTAACAATCCACACCTCTTACACTTAAGCAGCCTATAATTGCCAAATTTAACATATATACCAATCCTACGACTCCCACAGAGATTACATTCCATCTCTAGTGTTATCTAACATCTCTTTAAAAGATTTTCGCAGAATAAAAACCAACAATTCTTATAAATGGTCGACGCTAGGCATCCTTTATCATGAAAAGAGATATTAAGAAAGTTGCATTCGTTTATGTATTACAATCTGGCGGCAATTATTTAGTCACTGACGATCCATGCTACGACGTTCTACGCCGACCTCAGCTAGGCCTCCAATACTTATGCACAGTATTAGAACAAGAAGGCATCCAAACCATGATCTACGATCAAACAGTAACCGGTTTCGACTTTGACTGGTTATTAGAAGAGTTAAAAGATAAAGGTTATGACCTGGTCGGCTTCTCTGTATCCGATCCTCAGGAAGATACAGTTAAAGAGATATGTAAGAAGATTAAGAAAGAGTTGGATATAATAACTCTCGTTGGCGGCCCTTCCACTTTAGAAAACTCTTCATTCGTTGAATACGCTTGCGACATTTGCATCCACGGTGAAGCAGAAGTTACAATCAAAGAGATAGTAGATTATTACAAAGGTAACAGAAAAATCACTGAAGTTAAAGGCATATCTTACTTAGAAAATGGAGAGGTTAAAACTACTGAACCTCAACCAATGATCGAAGATTTAGACACTTTACCCTTCCCCGACAGATCAAAGATTGATATTAACGCTTACTACGACTGGTTCTTGTTCGGCATGGAAAAACCTTACGTTACCATGACCGCCTCTAGAGGTTGCATTTACCGTTGCCACTATTGCACATCACCAAACCAATGGGGCTTCAAACAACGTATGAGATCGGTAGACAACGTTATCCAAGAAATTGACCAAGTTGTTGAAGAGTATAACGTAA
>CAYTFL010000084.1:0-4028 GCA_964437105.1 Candidatus Woesearchaeota archaeon
AATGTCTCTTTTCTTTTCTATTCATATCACCATCACCTAGAAACAAACCTACACCTTCCATAAACTTGTTGTCGATCTTAGTTTTCTTATTAATGATAATTGGATTAGGAGAGCTACCTCTGCCATTGTTTATATAGAAGATTCTAATACGATCTTCTCCGACCTCTTCTACAGTCCACTCTCTAGGAATTAAATCCTTAATAGAAATATACATAACAAGTGAAGAGATGAAGAACTTTATAAAACTTCACCGAAAAAACGTGGAAGATTTTCAGAAAAATTGAAAAATTTTCAAAAGAATAAAAAAAGTTGGCTCCCTTAAAGGGATGATGCCAAGTCTCTATCTTGAGCTGAAACAGATTCTAAAGCTCTATCATAAGCTCTTGGAGATAAGTCACGCCTAATTGTTGATGCGCTTACACCGTAAGTCTCATGGTTTGCTTCTGCCCAAGCTTTCTTAGTTAGAGTTTCATCTTCGGCATGTGCCATCAAATATGCATCGTGCACATCTAACCTTCGCTCAGCTTTTACGTTGTAACCTTCTCTTCTCAAGTCAGCACTGATTCTTCTCTGAGTGTAACCAGTTTCTTCCATGATTTCACCCATATTGTTACCTGATTCGTAAAGGGTTACATTCTGAGCAACACGTTCGTTAGTTTCAATAGTTCTTGCAAACTTTTTCTTACCAACTCTAAACATGTCAGCTACTTGGTCAGTATTGCCAAAGGTAGTCATTGGAACTACGCCTTCCTGATTGAAAATTCCCTGCTCTGCACTGTAAATATCGTGGAATGATACAGCTGCTTCAAGCCTTTCCCTAGCAGTGTTAAGGTCTGGTCGTGATCTCATTACTTGCCTAGGTACGTTTTCACCACCCATACTTTGGTAAGCTTTTGCACCTTCAACTGCGTATGAAAGTTTTTCTAAGCTTAGACGATCTTCAGCCTTAGGCGAAATACTTTGACCTTTCTCAAGCATTCTTAATTTTGTAGATGCTTCAGCAAAGCCGTCTAAGAAGTAAGCTGTACGTTCACCATCAGTCTCAAACCCGTCAGCTGCACTTAGAGCTCTTCCGTAATCTCTTGATGCCCAGTTTCTTGCACCCAATGAAGCTTCATCGTCAATTTTAGCAAAAACAGCTTCAAGACCTTTAGGCGGAACAGCGTTCGCAACAGGTTCTACTTCATCTGCAACGTAAACTTTTAATCCAGCTACTTCATCAGGTTGTTCAAGTTCTTCAACTGCAGGTGTAGCAACTAAAGATTCAGCAGCTGGCACTTCCTCAAGAGTAGGTGCTTCATCCAATAATGGTTCTTCAATAGTTTGTTCAACTTCTGCAGTATCAACTTCATCACTGATTATTTCAACCTAAACGGGTTGTTCTTCAGCAGCAGGTGCTTGGTATGCGCCTTGAGCTTCTTCATCTAGTACAGGAGCTGCAAGTTCAACAACTGGTTCAACAACAGGTGCTTGGTATGCGCCTTGAGCTTCTTCATCTAGTACAGGAGCTGCAGGTTCAGTTTCTTCAACTACAGCTTGTTCAGTAACTACATAAGATACTGCGAATGTTGCAGAGTCTCCATGGCGAATTATGTTAGTGGTGCCTTTCTTCCTATCTGCCCCACTCATGCCCTCTAATGGACTGTATTCTTGAACAAGGGTCCAAGTTTGGTCCTCAGGAGCTTCTAGTGTAGATAAGTCGTCGCTAAGTTCTAGTAATAAAGGATCAACTAAAGCGATTAATGAAGTGTATTCAGCGCCTTTGAATGTTCGAATCTTACCTTCCTTTCCACAGAGTGTACTAGCGGAAGCGTAATGATCTTCAGTGCTACCTTCAACAAAAGTTTGAAGACTTTCTGGAGAAGTAGCTGCTGCGTTTAACATTCCTTGGTAACAAGATAGGCCTTCACCGTCAAGGTCGAAGTTAACTGTTACAGTGTCGTCAGCAAAATCATCCGTGCCGTTATTATTGTATACGAATAAGGGTCTACGTTCATCTTCAGCCACTACTAAATTTTCATCAAGTGCTGGTTCTGCATCTGCTATTGGTTCTGCAACAACAGGTGGAAGAGGTTCTTCGTAAACAGGTTCTTCACCAGCTGAGCCAGTGTCACCAAGTGCAACAGGTGCTTCTCCTCCATCTCTCACTATTGCTACAGGTGCGGGTGGAAGTTCTCCATCAGAACAGCCGTCAGATTGGGAGAGCCCATAAACTATACCAGCACCAACTAGAAGTGTAAGTGTACCGGCAGCAATTCTAACACCATATTTTCTCAACCTTCCACCGTTTGGAGGTGTGAATGTCTCGTCATCCGAATTGTAATTAGGTAGTAGGCCTGGACCTATTCTCTCATCTTCAGGTAATTGTTGTGAGAATGGTGCAGGAGTATCTAAACGTTCTTCTAAATCAGGATTAGGTTTAAAGCCAGGGTCTGTTGGACTGTCGCCTTCTGGTCTGAAAAACCCTGAAGATTCTTCTTCAAGTAATTCAGGTGGTTCTTCCCTTGAAGGCATTGCAATAACTGGAGGTTCTTCATCTGCAGAGCTTAATCTCTCGGTTGCAGACCTCAGCGTTTCTCTTAAATCATCTGCACCTTCTTCAGAAAGAGGAGGAGTATATACAGGTTCATCTTCAGTTGAAGCCGCTGGGCGGTATAAAGGTTCATCTTCAGTTAATGGGTCAGAGCCAGCTGAAGGAGTTGATTCAGGGATAATTCCTAATGAATCTTCTTCAGGATCTAATAAAGGAGGATAAGCAGCTTCATCATCATCCGAAGATGATACGTAAGAGGGCTCCCAAGGTAAATCTTCAGAGCTTCTTTCCAAATCTAATGGAGCTGAAGGTTCTTCATCGAATCCTGGAGGAGCGATAGGTTCTATTCTAGGGAGTTCAGTTTCACTACTTACGATTGCATCAAATATAGGCTCGTCAGATGGTTCCTGATATGCTTCTTCAGGTAAAGGAAGTTCACTTGCTTCTTCATCAAGATCTGAAGGTACTGGAAAAGGTTCTTCAGGTTCTACTTCTACAGGAACTGGCTGTTCAGTAGCGGCAGCTAAAAGGTATGCATCATACTCACCAGGAGAATCATCTGCTTTTTGTAATAATCTTCTTAGTGATCGGTCGTCTGCGGCTTCGCCCATTTTTTGTCTTAGTTGAGCGATAAGATCGTTGTCAAGTTCATCGGTTGGCATTTTTTTCCTCGATAATTATTGTATATTTACCCTCTCTTAGAAAAAGGGTTATTTAGCTAAAGTTTATAACATTTTCTAATCATTACTCCGTTAGTTTGTCACTATACGAGAACAGAAAGGTTTTTAAGAAAAGTAAAAATCATATCCAACAAGGCCCGGTAGCTTAGTGGTTATAGCACCCGAAATATAGGCGTAAGCTTATGTCTGGTGAAGCTGTTAACCGGGAGATCGTCGGTTCAAATCCGACCCGGGCCGCTTTTCTATTCAGGATAAAATTTATAAACCTTCGAAGAAACACTTGTCAACATGGCCCCGTGGCTTAGCCTGGACAAACCCTTCAAAGGTTTGGGGTAACTATAGCACTCGAGCAGTAATGCAGTGAAACTGATATGCTTGGCATACAGCCTTGGAGATCGAGAGATCCTGGGTTCAAATCCCAGCTGAGGCTTATTAAAACCAACCTTTTAATTTTGGAATGTTTTCATGTTTTTTTCTTTTAGAAGACCATTCGCTTAGAAGTATTGCACTGTTTATCTGAGCTATATGGGTATAAGCTTGAGGAAAGTTTCCTACTAATTTCTTTGTTTTAATATCAATATCTTCTGAGAATAAACCTAGATGATTTGATTTTTTTACTAATTTACCAAAAATTTCTCTTGCTTTCTTTTCTTCACCTATACTAAATAAAGCATCAACTAACCAGAAGGAACAAATAGTAAATGAACTTGTTGATTTTCCAAAATCATCTTCCATATCATATCTTTGAACCATATAATCGTGTCTTAGAGTTTTGTAAATTGCTTTTATTGTATTAATTATTCTTGGATCTGTGT
>CAYTFL010000085.1:0-229 GCA_964437105.1 Candidatus Woesearchaeota archaeon
AATACTTACTTACTGGACATTTGGAGCACCAAGGAGAGATAGGAGTGCATAAGTGTTGGCCGAAAGCTACCTAGATAAAGTTGTATTCGTTCCAGTATTTCTTAGGCAACTTCTTTCTTAACGCCATCTCTGTATCTAAAGGATTGGTTGTTTTAACGTAACCAAAACGGTAGCTTATTCTGTTAACGTGCACGTCTACACAGACAGCAGGGATGTCAAAACCTTCACT
>CAYTFL010000085.1:239-3797 GCA_964437105.1 Candidatus Woesearchaeota archaeon
GTTTGCAGTTTTCCTACCAACGTTAGGGAACTTTAACAATTCGTCCATATTATTCGGAACTTTACCGTGATACTCTTTCACTAACTTTTCACAGATTAATAGAATGTTTTTTGATTTAACCTTGTAAAAACCGGTAGGGTAAATGAGTTTCTGTATCTCTCTCTCCGTTAACTCTAACATTGCAGTAGGCGAATCAGCTTGAGCGAACAATCTTTGGGATGCGTCAGCAGTGACTTGATCTTTAGTTCTTAAGGATAACACGGTAGCTATCAAAACTCTGAACGGATCCTTTTTTGTCCTTGAGATTAAAGTGATTATTGGCACGTCCCACTTCTTAACCTCTTTTCTTAAGATAGAAAGTACTTTTTCAAAGGTAGGAGAGTTCATAGGAAGGATATAATGCTTCTTCTATATTAATGCTTCCGATAATTTTATAATCAGATAAACTTTCACAATTAATTATGCAGGGAAGGAAAAAGTTTCTATACGCTATCATGATGATGGCAATCATTGGACTGATAACTTCAATCTATTTAGTTCAGGGACATTATGAAGATGTGAGTAGTGGATCATTGTGCGATTTTACTGATACAATTTCTTGTTCAATAGCTAACACGAGTTCGTTCTCAGAGTTTTTGAATGTCCCCGTAGCATTGTTTGGCGCGTTTTGGATGGTTCTGTTGTTCATTATGGCAGGGGCGATGATAAGGAATAAGTTGCATGCAGGAGCGATGTTAGTGTGGACAGGGTTAGGTATATTATCAGTAGTATATTTCGTTGCGGCAGAGTTTATACTAGGTGTTTTGTGTCCGTTTTGTACAGTTGTGCATGCAATAATAGTAGTTGCCTTCATCTTATCTTGGAGATTGGCTAACCAAGAACATCATTGGAGCAGGAAAGCTGTGTGGAAATCGTTGAGGCCGTACGCAGTATGGATGGGCGGATTTTTCTTATTATGCGTGATATTGTTTACTGTGTATGCTGAACCGGAAGGAGATTATACTGAGTTTGCGCAGTGTGTAACTGATGCAGGAGTTAGTATGTATAGTAGCGGTAGTTGTTCAGTATGTGTAAAAAATAAAGAGTTGTTCGGTGACGCTGTTGAGTATATAGAAGAAATAGAGTGTCATCCTGATGGAGATAATTCGCAGTGGGAACTTTGCGTGGAAAAAGAGGTTAGTGGTACGCCAACGTGGATCATGGAAGTTGATGGAGAAGAAGTGAAAAGGTTTGCAGGGTATCTTACTCTGGAAGAGTTGGCAGAGTTTTCAGGCTGTACGTTAGAAGCTTAGTGGAGGTGAAAAAATGGTTGTGAAGAAAAAAGTTGTGAAAAAGCCGGGTGTGAAGAAGAAAAAGAAGAAGAAAGTTTTTGGCGGCGGTAATGTTTGTGTAAACTGTGGGTAGATAATTTATCTGTATAGCTCTGGAAGACGGTTTCCACCCAGAATAGGGAAAGGTATGCCAGATTCAACACAAGCCAGATAGATAGGGTTTGACATTGCAGGGAGAACTTTACCTTCATATGTAGAAGTGAAAATTAGTTCTCTTTCAAATGGAGAGAGATTTGCTAAGTGTATTAAAGCCATTCTAGCTCTCCGACCTTCAGGATCTTGTTGAGCTTTTTGTAATAATGCATCGTACTTATCTCTATCAGCGGTAAGTTCTTCAACAACTTCTCTAGCCGTTTTATCAGATAAACCGTGTTTCTTTTGTAAGTCTTGTTCATAAATAGTTAAGACATGATCAAATAGTGCTTCAGGGACAAGCCTTTGGATAGTAGGGACTGCCTGCAATAAATCTCGCTGCACAGCGCGCTGTCTTTCCACGATTTCTTGTAGTTTCATAATTCTGAAATTTAATAGCTAATATATAAGGTTAACTGAATAAGTTTTATATATAAAATATCTAATGCAATTTTATGGTAGGAATTAAACACCATTATATGACTACGTTTAATGGTGCAACTTATGATATAGGGCAGCCTAGAAATGTAGGTGAGTTAAAAAGTGCGTTGCAAGAAATTCTTGAGGATTTACCTGAAGATGAGAGTTTAGCAATTGATGAGGTTGTTCTTGAAGTGGATGTAATAGCAAATAGATATACAATCAGTTATACGCTTACAGATCCTCTTGTTGTTTAAAAGCCATGAAATAGCTAGTAAGCTGAAACGGTGTAGAGGGAGGCTTGAAATTGAGTAGAAACTTTTATATAGAACCCCTAAATTTTCTAATTTATGATAAGGCAACCGTGGGCAAGAAATTTGCCTGAAACGATAAATCTTGAAGGAGATATTTCTATATGGCCAGTAGATGTGCAAAATGTTACAGGTCATATTATAGGAAGAGATTATGAAGCAGCTATGGATGCAAACATTACGCGCCACTTAAGAGGTCATAGAGAAGAACCATTAGAAGTTACCTATAAAATGATAAGATTACAATGTCTGAGAGGAATTAGTGGAAGGCATTCGTTAAACTTTGCCAGGATACCAGATAATACTTGGTGGTCATGCTGGTACCTACTTGATATGGATGTTACTGATTTTAGAAGTGTTTGTGGAGCAAGGTTAGATAGTGAAATATTATCTATCGATGAAGAAGGAAGGCTTAATGAAGTTGGAAGTTTTAGTGAACTCTTAGATGAGAGCCCTAAAGAGAGACTGAAAAGATTGTATGATGAAAGAGGATTTGAAGCGTTTTCGGGAATAATTTTACACAATGAAAGCGGAGACTATATTTGGGATAGAAGGAATGGTTTGGAGTTGTTAAGAAGTGGAGAAATTGATGTTGATGAATATTTAGATAAAGCTGCGTTTGTTTATTCACCGTATAGAATAGATACGCCCAAAAAGATAGAAGATTTGAAAGGTCAAAGGTTTGTAGAGTGGTGGTGCGCAGATGTTTCGTTTGGTGGGCATGTTCAGTAAGGAATCTTTACAGGTACTCCTAAATGGTCGGTGACAAAAGTAGGATTTAAGATTTCATAAACTTGCATTAAATGTTCTCTCATAGGATCGTTTGGAGGGATTGATAAGTTATCAAAATGTTCTTTAGGTGTTGATCCAAAACAGTATTTGAGATCTATAGAAGGCATTATATTGTTCCTAGCGAAGTGAGCTTCTTCTTTAGGAAATCTTGGACCGCGAAATAACGCGCGATAAATTCCCCAACCAGAACTAAAATTTTTGGCCATATGTTCTCTTCCAGGAACGGGTAAAATACAACACTGTTTTTGTTGCCAAAGTAAAGGATCTCTACTTATTTCTTCAATAGATCTTGAGTAACTTCTAAACAACTTAGGAATTAAACCAAGAGAAGTAAGTAATTCATGAGCCTCTTGAAACCTTGAAGTATCTTCAGTGAATAGCCATACTGCGGAAGGAGCAGTGAAAGCTTTAGCAAGTTGTACAGATCCTTCCTCTAGTTCATCTTGTACATGAGTAGGTATAGGGTTTGGAGAATTTCCTTCAAGTAATAACTGGTATTCTCTAGATCTTTTAACCATAATTTTTTCCTTAGATAGGAGATATTTAAGGGTTTGGGTAAGGTAGCTGGTTTT
>CAYTFL010000086.1:0-3788 GCA_964437105.1 Candidatus Woesearchaeota archaeon
TAATGATTGTGATGGGCAGACGGATGAAGGGTGTGAGTGTAGTCCAAATTCTACTCAAGAGTGTGGTAGTAATATAGGGTATTGTGAGTATGGTACGCAGACGTGTGATGAGGATGGAGAGTGGGGAGAGTGTGAAGGAGAGATATCTTCTTTTAATGAAGTGTGTGGAGATTTGATTGATAATGACTGTGATGGGTATACTGATTATGATGATGAGAATTGTAATGAGTGTGCTTCTGATGATCATTGTGATGAAGGTTACATTTGTGATTCGGGTTCATGTATAGAAGGTGATGAAGAGGAAGAAGAAGAGGAAACCTCTGAAGATGATGGAGAAGAGGAAGAAGTTGAAGAGGAAGAAGAGGAAATAGAAGTTGAAGAAGAGGATGAAGAGGAAGATGAGGAAGATGATACGTCAAGTTCGTTGGGTGATGATTTTGATACTGATGAAGATGAAGAAGAAATGGATCTGTTTGTCTTACTTTTCCCTGTAGTAGTTGTAGTTTTATTGTTAGGAGGAGGAGCTTTCTGGTTTTTGCAGAAGAAGAAAGGTGGAGCTAAGCCTGCTGAGCCTGAGAAAAAGTCGCCGTTTAAAGTGAGTATGAAAGGGTCTGCTCCAGTGCAAGCTAAGCCAGCAACAGGAGTGAAGAATGTTTTAAAATCGTTTAGAAAGAGTGCTGTTGATAAAAAGTTAGAGGAATCTTTAGGTAAGACTTCTGAGATGTTTAAGAAGTAGAATTACATAATACTTAAAAATAGTCTGTTAAATATGGACGCTATGCCAAGCGTGTGTATAGTGGGCTTAGGCTACGTGGGGTTGCCTCTTGCGGAGCTGTGCGCGAAACAAGGTTATATAGTGTATGCTTTAGAGACTGATCCTGAGAAAGTTGAAAAAGTGCAAATGGAAAGACCTGATTTTTTCTTAAACCATGCTGAAGCGTTGAAAGCTGATGTTGTAGTGATAGCAGTGCCTACGCCTGTTGATGATAAAAAGGTGCCTGATCTTTCTTTTGTTAAAGGAGTGGCGGGGCAGGTTGTTGAACAGTTAACAGGTAATGGGCAATTAATTGTTCTAGAGTCTACAGTTAACCCTTTTGTTTCAAGGAATGTTGTTCTTCCTATATTAGAAAGTAAAGGAAAGAAGGTGGGTAAAGATTTTTTCTTAGCACATTGTCCGGAAAGGATAGATCCTGGGAATCCTGATTGGGACGTGTCAAATAAACCTAGAGTAATAGGTGCTATCAGTGATGAAGGGTTGGAAAAGGCTAAGAAGTTTTATGAGGATATTGTTTCAGGAAAGATTATGCCGTTAAGTTCGATTGAAGCGGCAGAGATGGTAAAGGTTTATGAGAATTCTTTGCGTGCAGTGAATATTGCGTTCGCTAATGAGATGGCGATAGTTATGCAGAATCTTAAACTGGATGTTAAAGAGATTATTAATGGTGTGAAGACTAAACCTTTTGGGTTAGACTTATGTTATCCTGGGCCGGGGGTTGGTGGACACTGTATCGGAGTAGACCCGTTTTACCTTATTGATGAGTCTCTTAAGAGAGGGTTTGATCCGAGTTTTCTAAGGAATGCGATGAGAGTGAATGAGTATATGCCTATTTATACAGTGTCTTTGTTAACGCATGCGTTGAATGAAGCTGGGAAAAGTGTGAATGGAACTAATATTGGAATATTGGGGGTTTCGTATAAGAAAGATGTTGAGGATATTAGGGAAAGTCCTTCGTTAAGGGTTATTGAAAAAGTTAAGAGTTTAGGTGGGAATGTGAAAGTGTTTGATCCGCATGTTGAAGATTATAGTAATGCTGAGTTGGATGAAGTTATGGATTGTGATGCTGTGTTATTGTTAACTGACCATACGCATTTTAAAGATTTAGATCTTAGTAAAGTGTCGGTTGTTATTGATACAAGGAATGTTCTTGATAAAAGTTTAATGGAAGGAGTGTATAAAGGAATTGGTAGGTAGGGTTTTAGTTACTGGAGGTGCTGGGTTTATTGGAAGTCATGTTGTTGATGCTTTAGTTGATAGGGGTGAAAGTGTTGTTATTGTAGATAATTTTGATTCTTATTATGATCCTAAAAGGAAGTGGGCAAATATTTCTAGACATACTGGTAGTGTTGGAGTTTATCAAGGTAATGTTGAAGATAAGATGTTTATGAGAGATTTGTTTCGTAGGGAAGGGATTGATAGGGTTGTGCATCTTGCAGCGAAGGCGGGTGTAAGGCCGTCAATTGAAGATCCTGTTGGGTATAAAGTTGTGAACATTGATGGGACTTTAAACCTTTTGGAAATGGCGAGAATGTTTGAAGTTAAAAACTTTGTATTTGCTTCATCTTCTTCGGTTTATGGTAATAGTAGAAATGTGCCGTTCGATGAAGAGCAAAATGTTGATCGGCCGATATCTCCGTATGCTGCAACGAAGAAAGCTGGAGAGTTATTATGTCATACTTATAGTAATTTGTATGGTTTGCATGTAACTTGTTTAAGATATTTTACAGTTTATGGGCCGAGAGGTCGACCTGATATGGCGCCGTTTAAGTTTGTTGATGCAGTTGTTAATGGAAGAGAGATACAGTTGTATGGTGATGGTAGTTCGCAAAGAGATTATACGTATGTTAGTGACATTGTTGAAGGTACGTTAAGTGCGTTGGAGAATCCTCATCAGTATGAAATCATTAATTTGGGTCGTGGTGAAGTTGTTGTGTTAAAAGATTTTGTTAGTACTATTGAAGAAGTTGTTGGTAAAAGTGCAATCGTAAGGCATGTTGATCCCGTTCCAGGTGATGTTGACATGACGTTTGCAGATGTTTCTAAAGCAAGAAGTTTGTTGAGTTATGATCCTAAAGTTTCGTTGCGTGAAGGTTTAGAAAGTTTTTTTCAGTGGTATAAAGTTAGTGTTGTAATATAATCATTTCGCGAAAGTTTTATAAAGAAGTTTAGTTTATATAACTTACATGTTGGGGAGAGGTGAGGTAAGTAAAGTTTTAGTATTGTTTCTTTTATTACTAGTTTTAGTTTTTTCTGGGTCTGTTTTTGGAAACATTTATTCTGGAAATATTAGTATTGATTACCCTGTAAACAATACATACACTGATAATCCAACTTTTGCGTTTAATGTTACACATAGTGGAGAGAATGAGTCCTATCGGGGAGAATTGTTAGTTAATGGGACGGGTTATGGTTATGTAAATATGAGTAATGGGACAACAACTGTAATAACCCCTAATGAGTCTTTTCAGGAAGCAGACAACTACACGATACAGTTTAATGTGACTAAGGGTAGTAAAAGTGCTTTGAGTTACACTTGGTACTTTACTTTTGATTCTGTTTTGCCTATTGTAGATATCGCTGCGACAACTCCATCTAATGGAACCTATTATGATGGGAATAATATAACTATTGATCTGGATCCAATTACTGAGGCGCATTATGAAAATCATACTTTTTTCTTAACAAATGCTAGTAGTGGGATAATGATTAATAATACTTTAGCTACAGATATAAATATTTTGTCTATTAACTTTACAGGGTTGGATGATGGCAACTATACTTATAATGTTACAGTGCGTGATAGAGCTGGTAATGTTGGGCCTACACCACAGTGGACAATATATATTGATACTACTGTTCCTCTTCCAGATCTGACGGGTGTGCCTACGAATAATAGTTGGGTTGGAGGCACTAGTTTCTTAGTAAATGTAACTTATAATGAGAGTAACTTTGATAACGCGACCTTCGTAATTGGAAATATTACAAGTATTACTGGAAATACCAGTCCAGG
>CAYTFL010000087.1:0-3351 GCA_964437105.1 Candidatus Woesearchaeota archaeon
CCGTAACTTCTTTGATATAATCAATCTGCGGCAACGCTGTGTTAAACAAATCTCCAGCTATTATTACAAAGTCTACATTCCTTGATAGAATAACTCTTACTGCTTCTTTGAAACACTGCATGTTTAAAGAACGCAACTTTTCCTCTTTCCAACCACCAATGTGACAATCTGCAACGTGCGCGAATAGCATTAGAGCTTTCGATGATACACGCTTAATATGTTTTCTTATACTAGAGGTCATAGATGTTCTAATATAGATCTTTAATCTATACTTTCCCTTCCAGTCTTTTATAAAGGATTCTACTATCTATGTGTATAGGTGATAATCAAAATGACATAATATCTCATAAAAAAAGGTGAGCAGCGATCCGAGCTTCCCGCGTTAAACGCAGTACAACAACGGAACGTCGGCCTATTTCACTGCTGTGTTCGGAATGGGAACAGGTGGAACCAGACCACTATGGCCGCTCGAATATTGTGATAAATTGGGTATATTTAAGCTTTTCTGTTGAAGCACTCGTCCCTAATTCCACAATAATTGCACTTCCACTCTTCTTTCACTCTCTCAGGAATCTCTTCCCCACTCAAAAGCTGTTTAACTCTTTTAATCAACTCAAGAATCTCATCTCTCAAGAAAGGGTTCATCACCACTTTCCTTCGATCATTAACTTGACTATATTCAACATACCCTTCATTAACTTCCTTACCAGTCTTCTCACTCAACAACATCATGTACGCTCCCACTTGTATCATATGCTCTTTCCTCACACCTTCCACTGGCGCCTTCCCAGTTTTCAACTCAATCGGCACATCACCTTCATCGACCTTATCAATAATCCCTCTAAGTTCAAGACTATCTGAAGATATTGGCACTTCTGGCGCACTTTTCGGTAAAGAATTCCACAACTCACGTCCGTAAACTTGCTTCTCTTTAGAAAGGTTATAAATTCCTTCACCTTTAGCCATCGCTTCTTCAAGGAACTCTGGCCACATCTCTTGGAACAGTGCTAAAGTATTATCTCCTACTTTCTTAATCTCTTTCTCAAAGGCTTTCAACACTCTCTTCAGACTCGCATAATAAACTCTCCTAAAACTCAATTGAACATCTTCTAAAGAACTTTTTGCATTAATTGAAGAAACAATACTTTCATCTTCCATCCCGGAGATCTCATACACTTTATGCCGAATACTGCCTTTAACTGTCTGAGGTTTAGCCTTTTCTTTAACACCTAAAACTTTACGGAAATACAACTGTCTCTTACAATACAAATAATTTGTTAAGTCTGTTACAGCTAACATGAAAATAATAATTAGTTAATTCTTTAAGAACTTAGTGATCAACATCTAATCTTTGCTTAAAATACCACTTACCATCTTCTTCCAAACTAAATCCTACTTGGTTCATATATGTACTAAACCTTTCATAAAGCGTTTCTTCTTGTTCCTCTCTTTGTCCTAAAACACCGTATAATGCAGTACGTACATGATCATCTGATACTTGGTCACCTAACTGGCTCCAAGATTTAACTAAATTTACCAATGTTACACCCTTAATTCCTTCAAATACCATAACATAAATCTCTCGTCGACCATTTAAATACTCTAGGTTGATTTTTTCTTCAACTTTTTGGTTGATTTTTTCACTGCCTTTTTCTTCCTTTTTTTCTCGCTCTCTTTAGCCTTTCTTTGCGCAAAGTTTACCGGGTTCTTGTAGCGCCTACAAACGTTAGAATTACCACAAATTCTAAGATCTTGATAGTACGCTTTATTGCTACAATTTGGCGGCAAAATGTTCTGTTTCTGCTTTTTATGCCAGATAAGTTGTCCTGTTAGATAACTTTCACTCAACGGCTCTTTATTCATTTTGTTCCACTCTCTCACTTTCGCTTCAACATCTGCCCACGGCCACCCCATATGTTTCAAGAAGTTTACTAGGATAAACACTGCTCTCTTCCTACCATCTTCCATCTCTCCTTTCAACAGCTGGTATATGCAACCGGGAAAATGATCTTCTTTTATTGCAAACTTGGGCAACTCAAAACTTTTCTCTTCTCTTACAACATCCGGCCCTTGCTTAGCATTCTTTTTACCCCACCAGTCAAAGGCTTGGATAATCAAACCTTTAGCATCACTTTCCTTTATTTTACTTCTCTCTAAAAAAACCATATCAGTTTTCACTTTATCTGGTGCAGCCTCTCTCTTATCAAAATTAAGTACATGATTTATTGGAATTGGTATTGAAACTAGCTTACTCTTTTCATGCATAGAGTATGGCGACCTAAACAAATGTCTATTTGAGATAAGCACTGTATCAATATCTACTAACACAAACGGATTTAACTTCCCGTCCTTCATAATTTCATCACGCTTCAGCTTAGTTTTCTGACATATCTCTTGAATATTCGTCCCTTCCAACATCTTATTTCTTAACATCTCAGTAATCATACTTTCCAAGTAAGCAGCCATAACTCTCAGTCCTTCAGGAAAGAGATTTTTTGTTTTAATTCCGTTAACTTCATCGGGGAAAGATTCAAATGGAACCGCAATATGAAAACCTTTGTTTCCTGAAAATTTCAATGATACATTCTTCACATCATGAAACTTTAGCGCTTCAATCAAGTAATACGTTGTCCACTTAGCATACTCCCAGTGGGGCGTATCGATATCGAGGATTAAATCCCACCCTTTCCTATTCTCATCTAGCATAGACTTAGCCATGCCTGGTTTCAACGACAAAGGATTATTCCACCTTTCCTCAGACACATGGAACGACGTAGCTCCTTTCTTAGCCATTTCTAACACATCAGCTGGAAACTCTAACACATCCGGTCTTTTCCCAAAGCCTTGATTGTACCTTGGAGCGACCTCTCTATCTTCAGCAACTTCCAATATTCTCAGCTGCACATCCTTCCTTGAGTAGAAATCTAAAAATGGGTCTGCCATATCCAGGAAAATAGAATGAGAATATATAACGTTATCGGAGTTATTTCCGTAAGATTTTCAACTTTACGCCTGCTGCGCCATCTGTAAGAACTGCATCTGCTGCGAAATACCTGCAAACTCTTGATTCATTTGCTCTTGAATATTTTTCAACTCTTCAATTTGTTTCTCAACCAACACTTTCGCTTCATCCAAACTTTTGCTAACTGCAACATTTGAGCCAACGTTCATAATAACTTTCTCATTATCTTTCACATTAGCTTTACTAAACACACCAGCTCCCAAAGGAACTAAGATTTCTTGCCCATTTTCAGCCTTCTTCATTTCAGAAATCGCATCCTTAACTTGATCAAGCTCTTGCAACTGATGCTCTAACAACTGTAGCTGCTGCTGCATCTGCTGAAGATTCTG
>CAYTFL010000087.1:3361-3756 GCA_964437105.1 Candidatus Woesearchaeota archaeon
CATCTGCTGCATTTGCATCATATTTTCATCATTCATTTTTTCTTAGCCACTTTCTTCTTTGCTTTAGGTTTAACTTTTTTAACTTCTTTTTTAGGCTCTTCCTTCTTCTCTTCTTTAACCTTTTTCACTTTCTTCTTTGGCTCTTCAACAACCTTCTTCTTTCTCACTCTCTTAGGTCGCGCACCTTTCTCTTTCTTATCTTTCTTCTTAGTTTTCTTTTCAACAATACCTAGAGCCTTAACCACTTCAGCATGCGTAGCATTCTTTTTAATATCTACTGTCTTATCCATAGGTTCCAAATGCTTCATATTAACTTTTCTTCGCCTGACAGCTCCATCTACCATAACAAAATTTTCGTCAAGAACTTCTACGACAGTACCAATTTTGCCAGCATC
>CAYTFL010000088.1:0-3733 GCA_964437105.1 Candidatus Woesearchaeota archaeon
AGTCTTTAAGATATCTTTCCTTTAATTCTTTAATTATCCCTTTGATTTCTTCAGAATATTCTTTGACTTCTTCCACAGAAATATTTTCACCATAATAGTTAATCTTATTCCTTTTTCGCCTAAACCTATCGAACTTTAATGAAATTTCACTTGAACAACTCCCAATAACCTTCCAGTTTTATTCCATTGATAAAGTTATTTAAGAGATTTTTATTCTTCATTGATTTGAAATCGTTCTTTGAATGGAGAAATAATTGAATTCTGTGTTTTAATTTTCTTTCATATTTTTCTAAGCTTATTTCTTTTTTTGAAGGAGTTATAACTAAGATGTCAATGTCACTCCTTTCTATGTTTTCAGCTTTGGCAAATGAGCCAAATAGAATTATTGCTTCAGGATCATATTTGTCATTGAGGAATTTTATTAATCCAGAGTTTCTTATCATCTTTATATTATAGAATAACTTTTTATCTTTAAATGAAGGATTTTCTGAGTTTGCTTTGAAGAATAGATGGTTTAATTTTTTCTCTGAAATGAGAATGTTACTTTTTTCTAGTTGTTTTAAGTATTTTGATACAGTTGTTGGAGATCTCTTTGTCAGTTTAGCTAACTCTCTAACATGAAATTCTCTTTCAGGTTCGTTCATAAAATAATTTATTATGTCCATTTTATTGCACAGTTGTCTATTAATCTGGACGTTTATAATGGTTTCTATTGTAAATGGAAAGGCTTGTCTATTGTCAATAGAAACTATTGTGCATTATAGGTGCAAGGATAACGAGTTGAGAAAATCTGCGAGAGCCGAATTTAATCCTTAACACTATGCAACCTTCGCTCTTTAGGAACCATGTTTCTTAGAATATCGTTCTTTAACGCGCCGCAGCCCAATACATCTTTACCGAACTTTAAAATCACAAAGCCTTTGTTACCTTCCATTGGAATATCTTTGCCTTGCAACCATAAGTTGGCTTGAGATTTAGTAAGTTCTATAACATTTTTTTTAGCCTTTACCAACTGTGCGCCTTCAATGCTTAACCTAAAACCATCCCTTTCCTTCTTACCGAAGTACATAGCCATGTTGTTCACTCTCAAACCTTTCAAGTCAAGCTTAGCATAGTCTGTACTTAAAAGATAGATCTTATTCTTAGTGTTCTCTAATATCAAGTAAGGTAATTTTTCCGTAACTCCAAACTGGTCTTCAAGCTGTTTATATAAAGCCTTTTTTTCTCTAGCATTGAGAGCGTGTAGTTCTTGCATAGAATTAGAATATACAGATATATTTATATATCCTGCGTTCTATTTGGAGGTTATGAAGAAAGAGTTTGAGATCCTTGCATTGCAGAATGCTGTCAAATTTGAAGGTAAGGCTAATATGGGTGCGGTAATAGGAGGTATCTTAGGCCAGAATCCTGAGCTGAAAGCTAAAGTGAAAGAAGTTTCTAAGGATGTTAAAGAAATTGTTAATGAAGTGAATAAACTTTCATTAAATGAACAAAAGGAAAGGTTAGCTAAGCTAGGTGTTGTTGAAGAAAAGAAGGAGAAGAAGCAAAAGGGGTTGCCAGAGTTGCCTAACACTGAGAATGGTGTAATAACAAGGATGCCGCCTGAGCCGTCAAAGTATCCGCACATTGGTCATGCTTTATCATTTCTCATAAATTATCTGTACGCTAAAAAGTACAAAGGTAAATGTGTTTTAAGGTTAGATGATACTAATCCAGTGAAAGCTAAGAAAGAGTACTATGATGCAGTGTACGATGCACTGCTTTGGTTAAGGATAAAGGCAGACAAAACTATCATTGCGTCTAAAGAGATGGAGACTTTCTATGAGTACGCGGAGAAATTAATAGAGAAGGAAAGGGCATACGTATGTTTCTGTGATAAAGATACGATTAGTATGCAAAGGACGAAAGCTATGATATGCTCGCATAGGACGCAGAATGTTAGACAGAATATGGAGCTGTGGAAAGAGATGTTGAACGGCAAGTATAAAGCTGGAGAGGTTGTGTTGCGGTTAGTTGGTGAGATTGATGCGACGAATGCAGTAATGCGTGATCCAATCATATTTAGAATCATTGAAGGTGAGCATCCTCTTACTAAAGATAAGTATAAAGTATGGCCTATGTATGATTTTGAGACTGTAGTTGCTGAAGAGATTTCTGGGGTGACGCATATCTTAAGAAGTAATGAGTTTGGTTCTATGAGGATAGAGTTGCAAGATTATATGAAAGATCTTTTAGGATTTAAGAAGCAAGATGTGAAGCAGTATGGACGGTTCAAGATTGTGGGAGCTGTTACTCAAGGCCGTGTTGTGAGAGAGATGATTGAGAAGGGTGAAGTTGATGGATGGGATGATCCGAGGTTGGTAACAATACAAGCTTTGAAAAGGAGAGGTATTTTGCCGGAAGCGTTGTATGAGGTGGCAGTGGAAGCAGGGTTGTCTAGTACGGAAACGAATATTGATACTACAGTGTTGGCAGCGATTAATAGAAAATTGTTAGATCCTATTGTAAAGCGTTATTTCTTTGTAGATGAACCTAAGAAGATTAGAGTAGTGCATCCTTTGAAAACAGTTGATGTGCCGTTGCATCCGGAAAAAGATATGGGTGTGAAAAAAGTTAGTTTAGGTGATGAGTTTTATGTGAGTGATGAGATTTTGAATGGTAGAGTGTATAGGTTTATGCATATGTTTAACTTTGAAGATAAGAAGTTTATTTCTGAAGAGTATGATCCTAGTTTGAAAGCTAAGATTATTCATGCAGTGCCAGTTGAAGGTGCGATAGATGTGCAAGTGTTAATGAGCGATGGTTCTGTTGTTAAAGGGAAAGGTGAGAAAGCTTTGAGTTCTTTGAAAGAAGGAGAGGTTGTGCAGTTTGAGCGTAGGTTCTTCTGCAGGTTAGATGATAAAGAAAAAATGTTGTTTGTTTATACGCATGATTAAAGGATTTCTATGATTTCACCGATCTTTTTCTTACAACGGTAAAGTTTAGCAGGCCTGTGCGCTACACCCTCAGTTAGTTTGCCAGTTTCTTCAACAAGGTCTAAAGAAGAAATCTTTTTTCTAAAGTTACGTTTGTCTAACTTTCTGTGTAAAACGATTTCGTATACAGTTTGAAGTTGTGTAAGCGTAAATTCCTTACTTAGAAGTTTGAAAGCCAAAGTTGTGTATTCAAGTTTCCATTTTAGGCGCTGGATGCCGTACTCCAAGATCTGTTCATGGTCAAAAGCTAACTTGGGAAGATTGTAAGCAGGGAACCATTTTGCATTTGCAGCGTCAGCAGAAGCTTTAAGTTTCTGTTTTGTAGCTTGGCTTTCATTAATTAATGCGAAGTATGAAACAGTTATTACTCTACCACGAGGGTCTCGTTTAGGAGCGCCAAAAGTGTAAAGTTGTTCAAGATAAACATTCTTCACACCAGATTCTTCTTCTAACTCTCTTAATGCAGCCTCTTCCAAAGATTCTTTTATTCTAACAAACCCGCCAGGTAATGCCCACTTACCTTTTGAAGGTTCAATTCCTCTCCTGATAAGAAGGACGCGTAAATCATCATTCATTACTGTGAATATAATTATGTCAACGGTGACAAAAGGTTTAGGGTAATCAGTAATGACCATGTTTGTGTATAAGATACAAGATTATTTAAGTATTTTGGATAAATTTTTTCCTTTTTCCTTAAAGATAGCTCCTAATCCTTAGAGAAATGGCAAATAACCAAATTCTCCTGCAACTGTTATTTT
>CAYTFL010000089.1:0-3707 GCA_964437105.1 Candidatus Woesearchaeota archaeon
TTATGATTCAGTTATAGACACATACTTTGCTCAAGGTAACGGAGTTCTACCTATCAATTCTAGATTAATAGGAGATTTAAGGTTTGATTCATTAGATTATGTAGAACTTGTTATGGAAGCTGAAAAGCGTTTAGATTTTGTATGGACTGATCAAAAAGTTGAATCTTTCTTGGATACATATGATAATCCTTCAATTTGTCAAGTTGCTGAAGAAGTTTATCGTATAATTAGTAGGCCAGTTAGTAGTCCGAGATTAGAAGCAAGTTTATGATTTTTTCATAACTTTTAATCTATTTCTTTTGTTTATATCTAATAAACATAAATATAGTTCCCCAAAGTTCTATTGCTAGCTTGATCAACATGTTAGCTACAGAGATTAGTAATGCAGCGATAATAGTAATGGTTGCAATAGATATTAAGGATAGGCCAGAGTTAAATAAGATGTTGGCGAACCAAAGGACAATACTAGAGATTATACCTAAAGCAAAGATTACCAACCAAGTAACCAAAACATAAAATTTGTTGTTCTTTGAAAACCTGTAAGCGCGTTTGATGATACTGAAAGGGTTGCGTACGGCATCTAAGAACATTATTGGATAGCGGAAGAATAAAGCCAGTTTTACGAACAGTAAAGCCAACACTGTTAAAGGTACAGCTAACCCACCAGCAAGAGATAATGCTACACTTTGCGTTGTTAAAGGGTTTAAAATTAGATAGATTAAGCCAGAGATTAATGCTACAATGATTAGTGCAAGGAGGCCGATAGCAAATATTAAGATTCTTAAGAATACAACGAACCAGAAGTAATGACTCTTTTCTTTCCAAGCAGTTATCAAAGACACTTTCTTTGCAGATAAAACTTGTCTAACCATAGAGTATTTTAGCACTGCCATTGTAACGCCGATCATAAAGGTTACAAAGATGTAGACTGCTGCAGAGATGATTAAGTCCACCAAGTTTTCGGACAAATAAGTTTTTAGAATATCAGTTACTGCAGATTCTTCAGCTGAACTTAGTAAAGTCATTAGGTCTGCAACGCCAGTGTATAAATATATTACGTAAAGTAGTAAGTACATAGTAATAAGAACTACAATGTCGGGAATAAATAATACTAAGTTGTTCCTTAAATAATTGAAACTTTTCTCTAGCGCGTTAAACGTCATAAATATTTCTTGGTAGGCTGGCTTTATATATTTTCTGCTACGATTAATCTATCTTTTACTTTAAACTTAACGTCTAGGAACTGTTCAATCACCTTAATATTAGTTTTAATGTGGTTAGTTATCTTAGGAGCGGTGTAAGACCCTTTAGCTAATGCAATGTAAGGTAGTAACATATCTGCAGTGTGCACGTCTACTGTGCCGTTGTCGTAAGAATTGATTAAAGATTGGGCAGCTTCTTTACCAACATCCTCAGCTAACTTCTTTCTTTCACCAACAGAGTCGCCACCGTAAACAGTAGAGTCTGTTTCTAAAGTGATTTGTATGCCCGTTCCAGGGTTTAAACTGTCAACGTATTCTATGTTTGTATCAATCGGAAATTGGAACTTAGAGTTTAGTAAATTTTCTGCTGCTTTAGCTTGGCGCTCAGCAACTTCTTTCTTCTGTAAAGATTTTGAAGCAATAGATTTTATCTTAATACTTTGGATGTTACCTTTCTTAGTAATGTTTAAAGGTTTAAGTTTAGCTTCAGGAGAGATTACATCAATCCTTGCACCGCCTTTAGGGTAGAAGCCATGCTTTATGATATTAACTGTAGGGTTGTAGCCCATCCTTGAGAGTAAAGGGAAGAGGACGTTGTTAAAATGTGATACTGGTGGTGCCCATTTGTTGTAAGTTGCGCCGCCAGTGATAGAAATGTCAAGATTAGTCTTTGTTGCAGGGATTAATAGTACTTGTAAGATTAGGCCGATAGAGCCGGCAGTGGAAATGTTTACTTCTAAATCACCAGAGATGATCCTGTTAGGTTTGAATATAACTTTTGTTGAGCCGACCTTTGCGCCAGTTATTGCTGCGTTACAAAGTTTTTGCATGGATAGAAGGCCTTGCAATTGTTGTTCCCTTAACCCGGGTTGAGGTCTTCCGATCCTAATGTTTTCAATAGTGCAAGCTTTACCAGTAATAGACGATAAGCCTAAAGCTGTGCGAAATATTTGGCCGCCGCCATCTTTGCCATCACTCGTTATCATAGAGTTTCTGTATCTTATTGTTTTTTAAAGGTTGTGTAAGAAAGTTTAAATAGAAATCTTTATTGCTTATTCTTATGAGAAAATTGTATAAGCAAAGTACGGTTGATGTGGCTAAAGAACTTTTAGGTATGTACTTGGTTCATGAAAGTGAGGAAGGGACGACAGTTGGACGTATAGTTGAAACTGAAGCTTATTTAGCGGATGATCCGGCGTGCCATGCGTCAAAAGGTATGACTAAAAGGAATGAACAAATGTTTGGTAAGGCTGGTACGGCTTATGTTTACTTCATCTATGGAATGTACCATTGTTTTAACGTGGTTAGTAATAAGAAAGGTGTGGGTGAAGCAGTTCTTATTAGAGCGTTAGAGCCAGTGAAAGGTGTTGAGTTGATGAAGAAAAGGAGAGGGAAGGATAAAGATCTGTGTAACGGTCCTGCAAAGTTAGTTATGGCAATGGGGATCAATAAAGATCATAACGGTGTAGACCTACATAAAGATAAGTTGTATCTGAAGAAAGGGAAGAAAGATTTTGAAATTGTTTCTACGACAAGGATTGGAATCAGTGAAGGTGTAGACTTACCGTACAGGTTTTATGTGAAAGATAGTGAGTTTATTTCTAGGAAATGAGAGCGAAAGGTTTAAATACTACTTGTTAGGGGTCAAACTTAGGAGAAAAACCAAAATGACAGTAATCAGCGCTATGAAGTTCAATGATGAAGAAGGAGCCATTGTGGCAGATGAGCAAGCTACGTATGGTGGACGTAAATTGAAGTTCGTTGATAAAGTGTATACACTAATTGATGATGCAGGTATGAATGCAGTAATAGGGAGTTCAGGATTGATAGACTTTGCATATGAAGGAATTGTTAAGCGTTTATTAGTGAATATTGGACCTCATAGAGATAGATTGCAAAGTGGGTTTGATTTGGCAAGAGTTGTAGGAGAGTGTATGGATGATGTCAAACAAGGATATATTGCTGGAGCTGTTCAATCAAGATTTGGAATTTCTGATCATGAGTTTAAGATGAGACAAAGAAAGTTTGGTGAGGGAATGGTTCCTATTCCACAAGAAGATGTTGCTGAGTATAAGCAGTACAGAGAAGGTGTAAATAATGAAATAAAAGTTTGTTGCGACCTTGTACTTGTAAGAGATGAGAGAGGTATTGAGATTTATATCACAGGTATGGAGAATAGTATGCCAGTCCCAACATCAAGACCATTTAGATGTATTGGTTCAGGACAAGATATGGCAGATGAATGTTTGGTTGCTTGGTTTGATAGAATGAAGAGGGAAGAAAGGAAGAATGTTAACCCAGTATTAGGTTTGGCAAGGCTTCTTTATGCAACTGAGAGAGCAAGCGTTAGAAATATGGGAGTAGGTGGAACGCCAACGATTAGTGTTATTAGTAAGACTGATGAAGGACACAAGATTATAATTCCAAGCGAAACGAGTTCGCTATTAGCAGCTGAGTTAGTTAAGGGAGAAAGTGCTGGATATTTGCCACAAGAATTTATGATTG
>CAYTFL010000090.1:0-3699 GCA_964437105.1 Candidatus Woesearchaeota archaeon
CAAGAAGCTTAAGAAAGACAAGATCATTTTGATTGGAATTGAATGGTGGAGGCAATTGATTTATGAGGAGGCCTAATTGGAAGCTTTGGCTAAAAGATAAAAAAGAATGCGAGTCTTGGTTAAATGTTTACATTAAGAAGAAAATACTAAAGAAAACATCTGATGATTCAAAGCTTCACATAAAGAGAACTGATCATAATTTGACTTTTGCTAATTGGATTATTGAAAAACATAAAGATGAAATTCCTAAAGTCTTTGGTGAAGATACTTTCTACGATTGGGTAATCAGCATCTATTACTATGCGATTTATCATGCCGCCTTAGCTTTAATGAGTAAAGAAGGATTCACTTCAAAAAATCATTCTGCAACTTTAGCTTTTTTAATTTATCACCATTACCATTTACAAAAAGCACTGGCTAAGGAAGATGTTGAATTGATCGCCAGTTCCCTAGAAAAAGAAGACATTGAGACATTGGGGGTTTCAAAGGAACTCAGAGAAAAAGCTTGTTACGATATCCATGAGTCATTTGAGAAGAGGTTGGCAGAAGATATTCAGGGGCAGGCAGTTGATTTTGCTAATAAGATAAAGTTATTGTTGAGGTGATAACTAAACAAACCCTTCTTTCAACTTTTCAAAGAACCCTTTTTCAATCTTTAACTTCTCTTTATTTTCTTTAGCAAGATCTTCAAACAACTTTTTTTGCTTAGCACTTAATTTCTTAGGCGTCTTAACTTTAACTCTAACCAACTGATCGCCTGTACCATACCCATTAACATTCTTCACACCTTCTTCTTTCAACTTCATAATAGTGCCAGACTGCGTCCCTGCAGGTATTTTCATATTAACTTTATCTCTAATGGTAGGCACTTCAACTTTATCACCTAACGCTGCCTGCGAAAAACTGATAGGGAACTCAAGAAGTATATCGTCACCTTTCCTTTCAAAGATCTCATGCGGCGTCACAAAGATTTCAACGAACAGATCACCACTCCGCGCACCTGGACTACCAGCTTCACCTTCTCCAGACAACCGTAAACTCTGTCCATCTTTAATCCCTGCCGGCACTTTCACTTCAATAGTTTTAGTCTTTTGCACTCTACCTTTACCACTACATTCGTCACACACCTCTTTCACAGTTTTACCACTTCCAGAACACGCACTACACGTATGCGACTGCGATATTGAACCGAACGGCGTCCGATAATTTTTTTGCACTCTCCCTTGCCCGTTACAACTTTCACAACTCTTTTCACCAGTTCCACCAAAACCTTCACACTTTTCACACCTGTCTAACTTACTAACTTTAATCTTTTTCTTGATACCAAAACACGATTCATGGAACGTCACTTCCATCTCATAACGCAGATCTCTACCTCTCCGCGCTCTCCTTCTTCCTCCCATATCAAAAAAACTTTCAAAGATATCAGAAAAACCTCCAAACCCTTGGTTAAACCCACCAAAACCTTGCGAATACTGATTATCTGCCGTCCCAAACCGATCATAATTAGCCCTTTTCTGATCATCGCTTAAAGCTGCATACGCTTCATTAATCTCTTTAAACTTATCTTCACTCTTACCTTTATTCAAATCTGGATGATACTTCTTAGCCAACTTCTTATACGCTTTCTTAATCTCTTCTTTGGTAGCATCCTTTTTCACTCCAAGCGTTTCATAATAATCAGACATAATGCTCTCTCCTTCTCGACTCATAGCCAACATTGATTGGCTCATAATAAGTTTTAGCACTTGCAGCTATCTTACCTAGATAACTACTTCCGCTCCAACCTGCATAATCTCCCGGTCCTTTCCCTGATGATCCAGCATTATAACTTGCATTTTCTGGCCCTCCTCCAAGACTCGGCGGCCCATAGTTGCCTACACTAACAGCGCCTAACGCACTACCTGACCAATTACTCATATACGACATTTCTTCCTCCTTTACACCCTGCGCATCTAGGCTTTCTCATGCAACATTTAACAGAACGACTATAAGAATCTCCTACATTAGCATTATGACTCTCATACATTTTACAAATAAAATAAAAAAGAGGTTTAAAACCTTTTACTTTTTCTTTTCAAACTCAGCGTCAACAACTTCCTCTTCCTTAGGCGCTTCCTTTGAAGCTTCCTGTGCAGCCTGCTGATACATCTTCGTACCCAACTCTTGCGCAACTTTGTTCAAGCTTTCAATTTGGGCTTTAATTTTCTCAGTATCGTCTTCTTTCACCGCACCTTTCAACTCATCGATACCAGTTTGAATTTTGTCTTTAGTACCTTTGTCAACCTTTTCACCGTACTCGTTAAGCATTTTTTCAGTAGAGTAGACTAAAGTGTCAGCTTGGTTACGAACTTCGATACCTTCCTTCTTAGCTTTATCAGCTTCTTCAAACTTTTCAGCTTCCTTAACCATTTTCTCGATATCTTCTTTACTCATAGAAGATCCGCCGGTCACGGTAATCTTTTGCTCTTTCTGAGTACCCAGATCTTTCGCTGAAACGTTCACGATACCATTCGCATCAATGTCAAACGTAACTTCAACTTGCGGCACACCTCTCATAGCTGGAGGGATACCTACCAAATCAAACCTACCTAAAGATTTGTTATCGGTAGCCATTGCACGCTCACCTTGCAAAACGTTAATGGTAACAGCCGGCTGATTATCTGCAGCAGTACTAAACACTTGCGACTTCTTCGTCGGAATTGTCGTATTCTTTTCAATCAACTTCGTGAACACGCTACCTAAAGTTTCAATACCTAAACTTAAAGGAGTGACATCTAATAGTAAAACGTCTTTAACATCTCCGCCCAAGATACCACCTTGTATAGCTGCTCCCATACCAACAGCCTCATCCGGGTTAACAGACTTTTCACCGTCTTTATTCAAAAGCTGTTTAACTTGCTCTTGCACTGCCGGCATTCTAGTTGAACCACCGACCAAAAGCACTTTATGAATATCATTCGGCGTCATGCTCGCATCTTTCAACGCTTGCTTAACTGGTTTGATTGTACGCTCAACTAAAGCTCTAGTTAGATCGTTAAACTTCGCCCTAGTAATGTTAACATCAAGATGTTTAGGTCCGTTAGCGTCAGCTGTGATATAAGGCAAGTTAACATTCGTCTGCATTGAAGTAGACAATTCTATTTTTGCTTTTTCAGCCGCATCTTTCAACCTTTGTAACGCTGCCAAATCTTCTTTCAAGTTAACACCTGTCGACTTCTTAAACTCATCGCACAGATAATCTATCAAGATATCATCAAAATCGTCACCACCTAACTTATTATCTCCGCTAGTTGACTTAACTTCAAACACACCATCACCCAACTCAAGGATAGATACATCGAACGTACCTCCACCTAAGTCAAACACTAAGATAGTATGCCCTTGATCTTTATCCATACCATAAGCTAAAGACGCTGCAGTAGGTTCGTTAATTATTCTTTCAACTTCAAACCCTGCAATCTTACCTGCATCTTTTGTAGCTTGCCTTTGCGCATCGTTAAAATATGCTGGCACGGTTATGACTGCCTTTGTAACTTTACTTCCAAGGTACGCTTCTGCATCTTTCTTAAGCTTTCTAAGAACCATTGCAGATATTTCTTGCGGCGTATAATCTTTACCTTCCACGTTAACTTTTTCTTTGGTACCGATCAACCTTTTGATACTTCTGATAGTATTCTTAGGGTTAGCAATAGCCTG
>CAYTFL010000091.1:0-3667 GCA_964437105.1 Candidatus Woesearchaeota archaeon
CAAAAAGAACAGAAGACGCCCTAGAAAGAATAGAACAAGGACAAGGAACAGAAATGGACTTTGATGAATTCCTTGAAGAAATAGAAAAGTGGTAAAAAGAACGCCACGCTTATCTAAACCTTAACCAACTCTGCCTTCATTTTTATAAACACATTATTCACAAAACAGTTCACATAAATGAATCGCCAAGGAAAATGTACTTTATCATACAAAACGGGCATAAAGATAGACATCCTCTTAATCTTAAAATGGAACGGAAACTGGAATGCCCACTTACTCCTAGGCTCTAAGATTTTAAACGAATACGGCGTCAGATTATTCTTATGGTTAACATGATGACTTGACCACGTCCCTCCAATCGGACACTCTATAATTGCAACACCTTTATACTTCAAGATTCTATGTATCTCTTCAAGAAACTTACTTTGATCTTCCAAATGCTCAATCACATGGCAAGCTATGATTTCTGTAGCACTATTATCTTCAAACGGATACGGGTAAACATTCAAATCATGGTACACGTCAGCCTTCACACTTTTTTCAAGGTCAACGTTCACATACCCTCGCTTATACTTCTTCCCGGAACCTAAATGGATTTTCATACTACAGATTATCAATAGACGACTTATAAGTTTTACTCAGTTAATATTTACTTCCTATCTTCCTTCAATTTAGCAAAACTATTTTTAGTTACTTCCATAAACTCTTTTACTTCTCCTACAAAAGTACCCAAAGTATAACTCATAAGAAGAAGATAAGAAACTATAACTCCAAACCCTATATACAGCATTTGAATATCGGAAGGGCTATGTCCAATTAATTTCAAAATAATCTGTATAATTAATATTACCCCAAACACAATAAAAATAGTTCCCGCAACCAAACCAATAATCTTTTCTTTATTCATCAAAAAACTCCCACCTTTGTCACTATATATATTATCAAGAGCACCAAAATGACCAACAAAATCCAATCATACGGCGTAACAAACCTCTTCTTTTTAGCCATATCGTCTATATTAGCCCAGAATTATATATGTTTTTCTATTCTATCACTACACAAATTCTTAAATAACTAAACAATCCTACTCTCCTTATGGAACAGGTTCCCAGAGTAACAGTTGGTGCATTAGTCTTCAACCCCGATAATGAGCTCCTTCTGCTTAGATCACACAAATGGGGTAACAGATACATTGTACCTTGCGGCCACCTAGAATTCATGGAACGGTTAGAAGACGGAGTTAAACGAGAAGTACTAGAAGAAACAGGTCTCCCAGTTACTGACATAAGATTCATCCACTATTTAGAGTTTTTAGATTCAAAAGATTTTCACAAAAGCGGTTTACACTTCGTAGGCTTACAATATATTTGTAGGACAGAAAGTAGAGAAGTTGTACTTAATGATGAAGCACAAGAACATCTTTGGAGAACACCACAAGGAGCCTTAGATCTAGACTTAGAACCCTCAACTCGTACAAGCATAGAAACTTATCTTTCATCTACTTAATGCAAATAAATAGGCGCTTTTTCGGCACTCAGCTCCAATATTTTTAATTCTATACGATCCTCAGGATCTTCGGGATTAACATACATAAGTTGATAACCTTCACTCAACCTATCCAAATGGTTCCGTACCAAACTTAAACCCAAGTTTATCAGATCTTTATCTTTTAATCCACTCCTTTCTTCCAAGGTCTCAAAAGACCCTCCTTCAACTATTGAAAAGAGATATTGCCTTACCATTATAATAAAACAGAAAAAACAACCTTCTTATAAATGTTCCGACTTTCAACAACTTAATTCTCAAACTACACAAATTTTTTAAAAGCCCCATAGAATTCTTTACCTATGAAACCCAAAATGCTCCTCGCTGTTGACGAATATTTCCCCATTTCAGCTGCCGGCGCAATCCGAATCAACTCCTTTTTAAAAGAATTCAAAAATGATTACGAATTATCACTAGTCTGCGGCAAAGAACACGTACCTAAAGAAGATGTAATAAAAGGCATCAAATACTACCCATTATTAAGACCAGATGACAAGACTGCTCTCTCCCCTTTCCACTTCGCAAAATACTTCTACAAGTTCAACAAGAGATTACTAAGACTTTCAAACAAACACAACTACAACTTAATCCTGGTCTCGATACCAAGATACGAATTTTTGTACGCAATAACCAGGTTCAAAACACCTTACATCTTAGACATTAGAGATTTGTTAGACAGCACTAACTATGAAAAGATTTTCAACCGCTTCCTCCCAAAAACCATTTCAAAGAAGTTAGCAAAAACTTTCGAAAAAAAGAAGAAAAAACTATTAAGAAAAGCGATAAAGAACAGTAAGATTACAACCGTTGCATACAAAGGCTTATACGATTACTACACAAAAACCCTCCCTCAGTACAAACACAAGATTCACTACATTCCCAACGGCGTAGACTTAGACTATTTCCCAATAATCAAGAAAAAACCTAGTAAAGAACTAAGAATAATTTACATTGGCAACTTCACAGAAAAAGATTACCTCAGACCGATAATAAAATCTTTATCTTCTTGCAAAAACATTAAACTAACATTCGTAGGCGAGGGCAGAGAAAGGAAAGCCGTAGCACAATTAATCAGTCAACACAACTTAACCACCAAAACAAATTTCACAGGAAGGATACACCATAAAGATATACATAAACTAGCTAAAGACCAAGACTTAGGCATAATCATGCGCGACCCAAACATGCCAACATTATTACCTGTCTCCGCTGTCGAATACATGGCCATGGGCCTACCTATCATAGTCAACGACTACTCCGAGCTAGGCGACTTTGTTAGGGAAAGCAAATCAGGTTTCATTGTGCAAGACCCTAAAGAACTTCCTCAATTAGTAAAGAAAATAATGAACAACAAAAAGTCTCTTAACGCAATCGGAAAAAGCAACAGAAAGTGGATAGAAAAGCACGGCGACAGATCCAAGATAGCTAAAGACTTCAAAGAACGATACATAAAAAAGATTACAGGAGGTAACTAAATGTGCGGCATCTGCGGCTTCCAAGGCTTTGAGGATAAAAAATTAATCAAAGCAATGAACGATAAGCTACACCACAGAGGACCCGACCAAGAAGGCTACTACACTAACAAGAACATAATGTTAGGCCATAGAAGATTAAACATCATCGACTTAACCGAAACTGGCAGACAACCGACATATAACGAAGACGAATCAATACATATCGTCTACAACGGCGAGATATACAACTTTCAAGAGATCAAGGAAGAGCTAGAAAGTAAAGGTCACAAATTCTATTCTAAAACCGACACTGAAGTAGTAGTACACGCATATGAAGAATACGGCCCCGAATGCTTAAACAGATTCAACGGCATGTTCTCTTTCGCTTAATGGGACGATAACAAAAAACTACTATTCCTAGCTAGAGATCGTTTCGGAGTAAAACCTTTACATTATTACAAAGATAAAGACAAATTCATCTTCGCCTCAGAAATCAAATCTATCTTAGAAGCGGACGTACCTAGAGAAGTAGACAAGATTGCTTTAGCACAATTCTTAGCCTTCGAATACGTCCCTGCACCTTTAACCATGTTCCAACATATTATGAAACTACCCGCTGGCCACTACGCTATTCTAACAGACAAAAATCTTACGATCAAACAATGGTA
>CAYTFL010000092.1:0-3655 GCA_964437105.1 Candidatus Woesearchaeota archaeon
CTAAACTTCTTAAACAACGGCCATAAATCAGGACAACCTAAAGGACTACCTGGCAAAAGTATTCCATTCTCTGCTAACAACTTGCTACCACGCAAATACAACCCTCTAAAATCCCCTCTCTCAGGTTGTAAATGCTCAAAAATATCTTCATCCAAATAAGGTGAACTTACACCAGAACCAGTCTGATCCCTCAGCTCCACACCAAAAGATCTAAGGTCCAAACAAAAAGCTCTCTTAGCAGGCTCACCAAACTCTTCCACAAGTTCACCATCTTCTCCTACAAGATCTTCAACAAACCTAACTCTTCCATCAGGATAATACTCCACTAAAAGTTTTCCTTTAGTAAAAGACAAGGGTTCCATAAAGAAAAGTTTAAACAGATTCTATTTAAACCTTACCTCTTCAAATCTTTCGCATGAATTAGCTTTACAAGAATACCTTCTTCTTGCTCTTCAAAAACAGCATAATCTCCAGGCTTGATCTTATAAGCCTTTAGAATCTTTGGTGGAACTCGCATAATAGTAGAATCTCCTAAAGTTCCAAACTTTCTAACCATCTTATTTCTACCAGTTAGAGCATCAAAACGAAATATCTCACTAGAAGTAAAATATTCCTCTTTGCATTTCGGACAGCGTAAACAACGAAGCTTAATTCCTTCCTTAACAACTACTGCTCTCTTTACATCAACCCTACATTTATAACAAGTTTTCAAAAATTTTTCCATTGTTCTTTCCTTTTTGGTTTTCCTTTTATAGGTTTTATGTGAATAAGTATAATCTTTTCATATTCCACATAAGCTAAACAAAGGTACCTGTCTCTCCAGGGATAAAAAACATTGTATTTTTTTTGACGCTTCGAAACTAACACATGCTCTCCATTTTCTAAGATCCCTAAAACAAAATATAAAGATCTGTTTAATCGATCCAACTCTTCTTTGAAGTGCCATGTTAACACTACTTTCTTGCCCTTCCAATATAATTTTTCGTACAATATCTTTTTTACTCATAGATATCTATCTAAGAAACAGATATTTATAAGCTTTCCTCCTATTTAGAACATAGATTACTTTCTTCATAAAGACTCTCAGAAAAAACTTGAAAGATTTTCAGAAGATATGGAAACTTTCCAATTTCACACAAAAACATTTACAAAAATAAGATTTCTGAACTAGAACAACATCGGCGTAACAAACACTTCAATAACCCCTGCAACAATAATTATCAACACAGCAAGTATCATAAGATCAATCGCATCCTTAAACACAGTTTTGAAATGCTCACCTTCAAACTTCTTATTCAACATCGCAATAGAAATTAGGCCTCCGGCTAACCCACCTATGAAATACGCTAAGATTTCAAACACTCCATGCGTCATATAACGCAATATCCCCAAAGAAAATATATGAAAATACGCAGCAAGCTTAACAAACCCAACAGTCTCAACATAACTCGCAATATTCGTTCTAAAGAACGTTCCGATAGCTGTACTAATCACTGAAGCGTTCCAAGTAAGGATGAAGATTGCACCTGCACCATAAAAGAAAGAAAACAGTACACACAATATTAACACTTTAAGATTATTCAAAATTATTGCAGACAAAAATCCCCATGATGATGTAACATTACCTGTTGCAGATATTCCTGCATTAATCGCTTGTATAGTTGCAATCTGCGAATCAAATAGATCATAAACAACTTCTGACGGCAGAAACACATACCATATCGCCATCGCAACCACCATCCCCATAAACAAGTAAATAAAAACCTTCAACGCCTTCACATGCATACCAAGTAACTGCCACTCATCTTTTTCATACAAATCTTTTTTCGCTTCAAACTGCAAAGTTTTGTAAATCAGCGGCAAAGATGCAAACACAATTAAAAACACTAAAATTAGCGAAGCTTCACTTCTAAATATCCATAAAGATAAGAAAATCGCTACCGAAGCATACAGTAAACCTAGAAGAAAAACATACGTTGGCGTCTTCTCAGCCTCTTTCACCCCAATTAACGATTCTAACACCATTATTATATTGTGAGGGTAATAGGTATATAAAGGTTGCGCTAATAAGACTTCGCAAGATAAACAATATGCTCTGCCTTCTTTTTACAGACGATACATTTACTTTTCGCAGGAACTTTCTCTTCTTTCGGATAAAGCGTTCCACAAACGTACGTACCTTCTGTCTCTGCTTTAACAACATCCGCACACTTTTCACCTTTCGCATCAACTGCACAGAACGGCACTTTAACAAACCCTCTATGCTCTTTCATAATTTTAACAACTTCTTTCAACGTCTTCGCACTTCTCACCCGATCTTCAAAATACTTTTCACCATTCTTTTGAATATCTTGATCATGCCTAGCTGCAAACTTCACCAAACTTTTCTTTAATTCTTTAAGCTTACAACTAATCTTCTCTTCAGAATTTCTTATAGAAAACATAACACTTTCCTTTTCAATATCTCTCGGCCCAATCTCAATACGCAAAGGCACACCTCTCAACTCCCACTTATTATACTTAACACCAGGCACATCATCACCATCATCAAATTTAACTCTAAATCCTGCTTTCACTAACTGCTCTTTAACTTTTTTACAAGTACTCAACACTTTCCTAGACGCTTCAGGTTTTTTAGTAAAGGTGATCGGCACTATAACAACTTGCACTGGCGCCATATCAAACGGTATAACTAACCCTTTATCATCACCATGCACACCAATAATCCCTGCCAATATTCTCCATATACCTGGCCCAAAACAAGTTTGATAAACTAAATGCTCCTTCTCATCCTTCCCTACAACCTTAATATCATACGCTTTAGAAAAATTCGTACCAAGATCATGCGTTGACCCTAACTGATTCCTTCTACCATCCGGCATCAAGGTATCTGGTGTAAACGTCGCATCCGCTCCAAGGAAAGCATCCCACTTCGGCCTTTTGAAGTAAAGGAACGGCAACTTACACTTATCTTTAAACACAACATCACACGTTTCAACATCTTTTTCAATCTGATCCAACGCTTCCTGATGCGTATTATAAACATTATGCGTTTCAAAGAACATAAACTCTCTCCCTCTTAGAAACGGCCTAGTAGTCATCTCATTCCTATACACACACAACCTACTTTGATAACCTCTAAACGGCAAATCCCTATAACTTCTAAACCACAACGCATACATCGGATAAATCTGCGCTTCACCTGTAGGCGGCAACGCAAACCTTTCTTCAATTTTTTTTGTACCCGCTTCAGATACCCAGAAAACTTCCGGTGTAAACCCAGCATGCTCTTCTTCTCTTGCAAGATCCGCTTCTTTAACAACCCTTGGAAACTGGTAAGGCAAATGCCCTTGCTCCTCCACTTCCTTTTCAAGATACTCATAAATTTTCCTTAGTATAAAAAAACTCCACGGCCTATGCACTATAAACCCTTGCACACCGAACCTAATATCTGCCAACTCTGCCTTATTGATAACTTGCGTATACCATTCAGAAAAGTTTTCATCCTTCTTTACAGTTATACCTTCATCTTCAGCCATACCTTGCTAGAATAAAGAGAAGTTTATAAGATTTACCCTCAACTTCCACTATCTTCCCCAAAAAGAAAAATCACTCTTCAACTATCCTTTCAACCTTATTCACAAAGTCAATCGCA
>CAYTFL010000093.1:0-3647 GCA_964437105.1 Candidatus Woesearchaeota archaeon
GTGCAAAACTAACCACCATACTTCTTTTCATCATTATAAAACACCCCTCTTGGAATATATTATTGAGTATTCAAGAATGATAACTCGTATTTAAAGATTTATACACATGGAAATATATAGTGTGGGGGTTAGGTTGGAGTTAAGAGATTTAATGTAGAATTTTCAAGAACTTCAAGTGTGTCTATCAATGGTAGTTCTGCTTCCTTCATTATTGTTTTTAAATCTGTACATCCTAGAATGACAGCTTCTGCTCCTTTATCTTTTAATTCATTGATACATTTTAATAAAAATTCTTTATCTTCCCTTCTTTCCTTGTTATGAATTATCCTAATGATTATTTCACTAACCTCTTCTAATTTATTTTCATTTAGATTGATTGTTTTAATCCCCCTTTCTCTTAATTCTTTTTCATGTAATTTTTCTTTTACTGTTTTTGTTGATGCTAATAGACCAACTTGTTTGAATCCTTGCATTTTACAAAGATCTGCAGTCTCTTCAATTATGCTTAGAATTGGTACTCCGGATTTATCTCTTAAATCATCAATGAAAACATGAATGGTATTGCAAGGAATGACAATGAAATCAACTTGGTTATTGTTCAGTCCATCTACTGCTTTTACTAGTAAATTAAAGTGTTCTTCGTTCATTTGACCATGAATGATTTTTCTTTCTGCTTCAGCTGACACTGGGAGATTCTCTAAGACAATGTCAGGTTGACAATTAGTAAGCTGCCTAAACTTATTGTTTATGTTTAAGCAAAACTTACAGCTTGTCTCTGGTCCAAGTCCGCCAATGATGCCTAGCCTTTTCATTTTAGACACTCCGTCAAGAGTTCTTGAACTCCTTCTGCAACATTCTTTTCATTAATTCTTTCTCCTGTTACCCTGTTATATAGGAGAATGAGATTTCTAAAGTATTTTTTAGCGCCATTACTCCGAAAACTTTCTGCAGCAAGCTTGCTAGCAACATCTTGTTCTTCATCTAGTAAAATCCTGGCGTGGGAGTTTGTACAGATGTATGGTGGAGCTCTTGGTCTAGAAATCTCAAGAGTCCGGCCTGGTTTTAAGTATAAAAAGCTTAAAGTATCACCAAAGACTTCTTCGAACTTCCTGTCAAAAAAAGTTTCATCCCGGCGACCATTTAAACGCCAACCAACTTTGAGATTGACACCATGGCTTCTGAACCATTCCATGTCAGCTAATTCTCTTCTAATATATTCATTATCTCCATTTATGGCATGGAATATGTCCTTGTAGTCTTCTCCTTGGTCAATCTCAGAAGCACAGTTGATGATCCAATTACCAAAGTTAAGATTATCAATAACCTTTTCCAGTTTCTCCTTCGTTTGTTGAGCAACTTTGTTAACTGCTGCCCTCTCAAAGCCGTTCCCATTAGCATGAGTGTCAGCTATGAGGATTCTTTTTTCGTTTGCGACCGCTTCACTAGCTAGAACCATACTTAAAACGTCGATTGGAAGACCTCTGCTTAGACAGTGGGAATTACATAAACCAATCCCAAAGTAAGTAGAAGCCGGGGGAGCAAGAGACTGACAGTGTAGTAATGAAGTGTCATCTATCAAACCTTGCTGTCTAATGAATTTGTTTAATTCTTCTTTGCTGTTGATACCGATGACCAGCACTTGTTTGTACCTTAGCCTCTGTAGTTGTTTGATTTCTTCTGTTTTTGTTTGTCATTTTTGTTTATCCTAGTTCTTTTATTATCCTGCTGAAACCTTCTTCGTCCATTATTCTACCAAAGTTTCTCCCACGTACTCTTGCTAATTCACTTGGTCCAAGTCGCTCTTCGTCGAATGGGATTTTTTCGGTCGGGTCATTTACTCTGTAACAAAATCCAGGCCTTAATTCAACTTCTACGGGTAGAAACCCACCTTCCTCATCGATATGGATAAGGTACCTAGTCATGATCCCATCGTATACAGTTGTTTCTACTAAAAACCGGTATGGTTTGCCAATGTGCATGTTGAATTGTTCTTCAACTTGCTTGTTTCTATTGTCTGTACTCACCATTACAAATTCTTCTTCTGCTTTTTTGTCAATTGTCATTTCTTATCCTCCTAACCCGAACGTTTTCATTTGTCCGTTTGAGTAGGCAGCTCGCATGAGTCGGTTTTGGTGATCTAATGTAACCCACCAGACCGTGTTCTTGACTTTTTCTTCTGTTGGATGCATGTGGCTTATTACATTTCCATTGCCATTCCAGACATGGATGTTGCCATCTAAGTCGGCGATAATCATCTGCTGATCATTAGCAATTGCAGTAGCAGTGATTGCTGTTTCGTTTTGAAAAACTATTTCTGGGTTCTCTAAGTTCCGGTCGTAAGCAATTACTTTCCCTTTAGCTGTACCAACTAAATATCTGTCTGCGAATACGTCTAAGGTCCAGGCAGCTCCGCCTCCTAAGATGTTTGTTCTCTTAGTTACTTCTCGGTCTTTGATTAAAGCCAGGTCGCCTCTGTAAGATCCAGTAACTAACCTTTCTCCGTCTTGCACTATCGGCCACATTCTTACTTTTGGGTCAACTACGGGTAATACTTCTGCTGCATCCGTTTCTAAGTCGTAAAACAGGACTGCGCCTTCTCGCATTGTTGCAACTAAAGTGTTGCCATCTCTGAGCCAGAAGTACAATCCTGTACTATTGAAATCGAGATGTCTGTTAAGTGTTAAATCTTCTCGGTTTAAGTATGCTAATTCTCCACTTCTGCAACCAACAAAAATTTTTTGATTATCAACTGGCATCAGTTGATAAATAATATTACTTAGTTCTGGAGACCTAGCGGTAACATTATCTTCAGAGTCCACTCTAACTACTTGCCCAGGGGTTGCATCTTTTATCTTCCTGGTATGTTTGACATTTGCTCTGTCCCAAAGGCCTAAGCCTAGTAGGAAGTTGCCGTCGCCTTCATCGATAATCTGATAGATCGCTCCTCCTGGCCGCATTTCACAAAGTGGTTCAATTGCAGTTATTGTTTCCATTTTCAATTTGTTTTCCTAGACGGATGATACACTATACGTTCCTCCTGTTCTGAGGAATTGATACCATTCGCTAGCATCTTCTACTCCGGTTACTTCCTTTAACCAAGGAACAACCATCCTTCTAGCATCAGTACTTGTTGCAATTGGACAAAGTCTTCTCTGACCTTCCATACTTGCAACTCTGTGCCTAGTTCCATCTCGAATAGAGATACCTGGTATACTTTCCAAAGCTCTCTCCACTAGAGAGATCTTAATTCCGTCTCTGGTTTTTCTTCCTGCCATTTCTTAATCTCCTGTCGTCGTTTTGTCTTCGTTGTCACTATCAATCTCTGTTACTAAACCAATATGGGACTATCTTCTATATATAAGTAATTGCATAATATTCAAAAATAAACCGTAATATTTATAAAAAATCGTAGATTATTCAACTTTTATGAAAAACATTGCCTCTAAACTAATCCCGCTGCTTAAAGTGGGTTACTGTACTCCGAGAATAGCACAGATTGCTAAGAAGATCAAAGAACCTTCGACTACTATCCTTTACAATATCAAATAGTTAGAGAAGGCAGGGGCAATCAAAGCTTACGGAGCAGTATTTGATTTTAAGATAATTGAAATGGGGTGCTGTACTTACGCTTTAATTAATTTGTGGCC
>CAYTFL010000094.1:0-3645 GCA_964437105.1 Candidatus Woesearchaeota archaeon
TTACAATGTTTAGCTGGCACTAGAGACGCCGTAATATTTTCAAACGGTGACGTCGGCATCTGCGAACCCACCACCCCTTTCGCCAACCTAAAAGATTTTGATTACGACTTCTACAAACTCTGGACTTCCAAAGCAGCTGAAGAAAAGAGAAAAGTTTTAACAAAATGCTTTTGCTTACAATCTTGCAACTTATTAAACGCAATGAAATATGATGAAGAGACTTTAATTAACCTTTAATATAAACCTTCTCATTAGAATCCAAAGCTTGTATTAGAGCAACACCGAGATCACTTTTCTTATTAACCCTAATCTCTCCTTTCTTACTCGTTGTTGAAGTAAACAGAAACTCATCTTCAATGAAAACATCCACCATCAACCCAGGATGATCTAACCTAAACACTAAGTTACGCCCTCTCTCAGAAACATGATAACCTAACCGTTTCAACTGACTACGCTCAGCACTCCCTTTCGTTTCCACATCTATGTTAATCCCTAACCTTTTTTCAATACCAGATATTGTTGCACCTTTCGGCCCTATCAACTTCGCTTTCATATGTTTAGGCACATACACTCTCACTTTATGCGCACCCAACATTTCCACTTCAGCATCTTTACAATACCTTTGCAACTCTTTCTTAATCTGCCTCTCAGCTAACTTAAAGGCAGGCGGCACAGTATTCTTTTCCACAGGTATAACCACTGTTTCTTCACCATAAGAATAAATCTCAAACACTAACTTTCCAGTTTGCAGATCATGCACTTCTATAACAGGCCTAGCTAAATCCGCCTCAGTCATACCTGACGGCACTTTGACGGTCATCTTCACTGTAAACACTTGACCAATATTCCCTTTCTCAATAAAAATGATAGTATCAAGCACAGAAGGTATCATTCCCACATCAATCCTACCAATGAAACGCTGCACTGCATCAATCGGCGTAGCTGAATGCAACACTCCAATAACTGCAGACCCACCTAACCTTATATCAACAAACAACTTAAAATCAGGATTATCCCTCATCTCATCAAAAATAACATTATCAGGCCTTGAAAGAAAAATTATATCATGTATTTCTCCAGACGATCCCAAGTTCTTAGAATACTGCGTAATCTCCGGTGCTAATATCAAATCTCTTGGCGACTCAATAGTTTTAGTAATCCTATCATTCTTAGAATAAAACTCAGCCAACGCTTGGGCAAACGTACTTTTACCAGAACCAACTTCACCAGCAATGATAAACCCTGACGACCTCTCTTCCAACCTTTCTTGAATCTTTTCAGGAACATTATACGCACTCAGATCTAAATGTACCAACGGCTTCACTGCAGTAATCTCCCACCCATCCGACACTGGCGGCTTAACAATAACCACTCTATACTCTTTATACTGAATTATTGTAGTACTTCTCCTAGATATTTCTATGAACGCATCTGGATCAATCCTAGACTTCTCCACAATCTCTTTAGCAATCTTTTCCACTTCATCTTTACTAAGAGGCTTTTTACCTAACTTAGCTAAGGTCCACTCACCAGGCTTCCCTTTCTTAGCAAACGGCATAGTATTTTCTTTTAAGTGTACGGACATAGTCTTCTTATCAAAAAACTTTTCTAGAGCAATAGTCTTTTGCACTTCTCTCTCAATAAACATAACTTCAACGTTCATCGCTTTAGCCGACTCAGCCTGCACCAGGTCAGCTGTTATCAGGGTAGCACCTTCATTATACGCAAGATCTCTAATGGCAGCATCAATTTCTCCACTTCTTTTTGCAAACTTTTTCTCATACGCTGTAGGCCTTTCTCCAACCAGCTCTAACTTAATCTTTTTTTTCTTCATTAAAGATTGTAACTCTTGCACTTCTTCAAGACCTATTAGACCAATCTCTCTTCCAGTGTTAGCCTGATTTTCCAACTCTGACATAACTGCCTTCGGTAATAAGATCGTACCTTTCACCTTACCTTTTTTAATAAGGTTAGAAACCACTCTATCTACTACCACTGACGTATCTACAACATATTTCATAAGTATAAAGAAATAATTAGGTTATATAAAGGTTTGGCTATCTATTTACTAAACGGCGGATCGGTTACAGCCTTCTTCAAACTAATTTCATCAGTAACAGGCTCCCCCAAATTTATTCGGTCAGTCACAGTCTTCCCCAAACCAATTAAAGAAGTCGCAGCATCAGACAAACTAATTGCTTCTTTGGAGCTAACTCTTTCCTCTTCTCTAACTTCTCCCTTTTTCCGATCCAAACCTAGACCATATCTAAACAACCTACTATCCAACCAACCCAAATTAGAATCTTCATCTAACTCAAGGTTAGACCTTACCCAATCCCTTTTAAAATCTCTATCTAAAACAATTCCAGACTTCTCACATCTACTAACATAACTTCTCAGATGTAAAATCGCATCTAAAGCTGTGTAACCTGCAAAACCAACCACACCAAATTCCCCTGGCTTCCCCATTTCATCAAAATAAGGCATACTACCGTCTACATCGTATCCTAGGAAGCTTTTAGTGATTTTTATTGAATAAGCCATAAAGAAGAGAATTTACCCCCTCTTTATAAAACTTTCCGTACTACAATTAGAAACGCTGTATGCCCCTGCATTTGCGACTTTGGCCTAACCCTTTTCCCTTCAACAGTCCACTCTCTCTCAAGCAACTCCACCACTTTCTCAACATGATCATTACACTGCTCACAGAACTGCATAACTTGCGGAATTGTAGGCAAATACACGATGATAGTACCTCCATTCTTCACACAAGAGGTATCAACACGCCAAGGCTCCGGAAGATCAAGAGTTAAAACGTCAACATTCTCTTCATCAATACGATCATACACATCACCTTCCTTCAATTCCACATTATCAATGCCTAAAAACTCTAAATTCTTCCTAGCCAACTCCAAATGCCCTTTCCTATTATCATAAGAAACAACCTTTTTTGCATAACGCGCTAAAGTCGCAGCAATAAACCCACATCCGCTCCCTGCATCAACCACTAACGAATCATCATCAACAGCAGAATAATGCAAAACATACGCCAAATCTTTCGGTAACAACGTCTGCGGTCCACGTTTACACTTTTTTAACTGGTCAAGAAAGTTCGCATTATAAACAACAAACTCTTTACCTGTATGCGAAACAACTTTACCATTCTTCACATCTTCTGCTTTTACAACCCCACTATCAGTATGCAAATCTCCTTCTTTCCAATAAAACTTCTTACCTTCTCTCACTAAAACTTTACGAATCATACAATTTAGAAACTAAGAACCCTTTTTAAACCTTACTAGGAACTACAAAGTTCTTTTCCAATGCCCACACAAATAAGATTTAAACTTATTCACATCATCCTCTTCAACTTGAACAACTCTTACCAAAGCACCATGTAAAAATAACGAATCTTCCCTAACTTCATATATAGAAAGTGGTTCTCCTTCAGCCCAACAACAAAGTCCAGGCCTATCAACAAACTTTTCTTCAGGCCATACATTAACTCCGACATAACCATAATCAAAAGTCTCATCGGCTAAAATACTCAAACTATTACCTCCCCTAACAACTCCATGCAATCTAAACAACTCCATATTCACACAATTTTTATAAAAACAATGATCCTCCATAACAGCCAAGAAC
>CAYTFL010000095.1:0-3547 GCA_964437105.1 Candidatus Woesearchaeota archaeon
AGCGAGCTTTGTGCCGAACTCTGAGCCGCCGAGCATAACCAAGATAGGTTTCTTTTCTAACTCTAGGTCTTTCATTAGCGTTTCTTCTGAAGGTAGTTGGTCAGGTGTTATCCTTATAATAGGGTTGATGTAAACGTTGCCTAAATGTTTTTTCTTATTTTTAAGGAAAGTTGGGATGACTACTAAATGAGCTTGGTCATACACTTTCTCAAAGTATTCAGCCTCGAACTTCATTTTGTAGTTAACTTTGTGTGACATGGCATATTCCTTGTACAACCTAGGATCGTAACCGAATACAACTATGCACTTTTTGAATAAAACTTTAGCTAAAGATATGCCGACAGGTTCAAAATCTGAAATTATTATGTCTGGGATGAAGTTGAAGGCTTGTAACCTAACCTTTAATGTGCCGAAGAACCAAAAGGCAGGCAAAAATATGTTTCTTAATCCAAAATGGAATACGTTGATCTTCATAGATTAGCCGGGTAGTTTGTAGCCTCTAATCCTTATAGTGTTGTACTTGTCTTTGAAGTATGTGTAAGAATTGTCGTAACCAGCTACCATGACTTTTACCCTTGGATGTTTTTTCTTTAATGCTTGGATGTTAGCATGCTCTCTAGTTGCATCGCCGAATCCGATTCCTGAAACTACGAAAAGTATTTTCATCTTAGCTTGTAAAACCTCTCTGCGTACTTACACTTATTTTTCCTGCCAAAGTATACAGCTCTAAATAATGAAGGTAGGTATAATGAAAACATGTAAATCCATTGGCTCTTAAACATTTTTATGTATTTCATTTTAATGTCCATGTAGTTAGATACGTCTATGTATACTTGAGGGTGAGTTTCATTTACTAAGTTCCAAACTTCGTAAGCGTAGACAGGGTAATGTTTTCTTAATCCGTCTACAACGTGTAAGACTATTCGGTTGGCTGCTATATGGTCGCCTGTAGGATGAGGGTCTAAGGCAGATGTACAGTAAATTTTTTCTGGTTTGTATTTTTGTATGATTTCTTTGATCCTTTTTGCTACGAATGGACGATTTATTTCTGAAAGAAGTTTTGCGTCTTTTAACCCTAAAGTGATCGTTTGTTTGATTCCTATAAACTTGCTGGCTTTATCAGTTTCTTTGTAACGGGTTTTTTTAACTACCTTTTCTTGTAAGTGCGGATGCGATTTCTCGCCGCCAGAGAGTACTACCTTTATAACTTTCTTACCTTCTTTAACGTATTTTGCGATAGTTCCTCCCATTCCAACAGCTTCGTCATCTGTTACGAATGGGCACAAAAAATTAGAATTGTACCCATTGTCCGATCACCTCCTTTACTACCTCAGTAAAATATTCTATCAAAGATGAATGATAGAGCTGAGTCGTTTGGAAATAGATGTGTTCCATGTACTTAATCAATACATTAGATTATATAAATCTTCTTAGAAAAGTTTAAATGTGAGAAGGTGTTATTGGTAATTATGAAAAAGGGGATTGTGGTATTCATTCTATTGTTATTAGTGCCCATGGTAGCTGCTACTTCTATACCTCCTGGTTTGGATGAGGAAGGGAATGTAGACCTTGTTGATCCAACTATAGATGTTAATTGCGGGTTTACTGGAGGAGGTGCAGGAGGTGTGCCGGATTGTGAACATTATACTAAAGAGGATGAGTGCCCAGTAGTCTTTCATACTGAAGGAGGTAAGCGTAAACCTGTTTTGGCAGAAGTTGATGATAGTGGAAGGTTGCAAGCTGGTAGTGGTATGCTTGAACTTAGTAAGATTGAAGACTTTAAACAGCAAGGTGGGGCGTGTGGTGATGAGTTTAGAAGGAAAAGACCGCAAAGGCCTGCGAATCCAAAAATGGAGAGGTGGCATCAAGGGCCTAGTATGAGGAGGAAGGTTGCTAACGCTGAAAATTTGGGTGTTGGTGTAAGGGTTAATGATAAAGGTATCGTTGAGCCGATAGATCCTGCTTTGAAAAATGAACCTTTGAAGTTGCCAGAACCTAAGATGGTTATAAACATGATCACAGGGGATGCTACATATGAATTAGATTTTGAGCAAAAGGAGTTAAAAGTTTTAGTAATACCTGTACAGTTTACAGATGTGCAAGGGAAAGTTTCTGTTGAAGAGTTGGATCAAATATTTTTTGGTGAAGGTGGGTTGTCTGAATACTTTGAAAAAGAATCTTATGGTGCGCTTAAATTGACTGGAGATGTGGCGCCGCAGTGGTATACTTTGAGTAACACGATGGGATATTATGGAGGTAACTATGAAACTAATGTTGGGCAAATGATTGAAGAGGCGGTGCAGGTTAGTGATGCTACTGTAGATTATTCGCAGTATGATTCTGATGGTGATGGGTTAGTAGATAGTTTCTTTGTAGTGCATGCGGGTGAGCCTGATGAAGCAGGGGGAGGTAATGGTGATGAGATATGGTCGCATTACTTCTCTATAGATGGGGAAGTTGCTGACGGTGTTGAAGTGATTGATTATGAGACTGTTAGTGAAGAGTCGCCTTTAGGTATTATTGCGCATGAGTTTGGTCATTATTTAGGTCTACCGGATATGTATGATACCGTTGTTGATGATGGTAGTTCAAAAGGTACGGGTGAGTGGAGCATTATGGGTTATGGTGGTTATATGGATGAGCCTGGAGCGTTTGATCCGTGGTCGAAAGCTTACATGGGGTGGTTGAATGAAGATCATTATCAAGAAATAAGTGTTACTGATTATTATGATGTGATACTTGACAATGAAGAGTTTGGAGTGAAGTATTATTTGTTAGCGTTGTCTGAAGATGAAGAGTTTTTTATAGAGAATAGGCACGAGATTGAGTTGATGAATGGTGATGATGCGTCAGGTATGGTGATCTGGCACATTGATAAGACTGTGATGGAAGAGACTGGGACGTGGAACGGTTGTAGTGGTACACGGTGGGAGTGTAATGTTGTGAATGGTGATGCCAGTCATAAGTTGGTTGATGTGGAAGAAGCGTCAGGGTCTCAAGATTTGGATGATGGTGATTTGGGAGAGAAGGAAGATTTATGGTACAGTGAGTGTGGGACGTTTGGCGGATGTCAGCAGTATGTGTTTTCTTCGTCGTCAACGCCGTCAAGTGAGAGTTATACAAGTTCAGAGAATGATGTGGTGATTGCTGCGTACTCAGAGAGAGGAAGTACAATGCAGTTGGCAGCGTCTCTTGAAGGAACGCTTTTAGAGGAAGTGGTTACTGCTGTCGAAGCTGGTGATGAAAGTACTGCGTCAGCTGCAGTTACAACGACGACTGAAAGTTCTGATGATAGTGAAATTATTATTATCTTGTTAATAATTCTTATAGGTTTAGTAATACTGGCAGGCAGTGGAGTGTTAGCCTATAAACTTTTGGTTAAAGATTAATGTATATGTAGTAAAGCGTACATGATTGCAATGCCTAAACAGAAGAATGTGATCTGTAAGAACGTTTTTTTTGTACCTATGTCTTTATGGAGTTCAGGGATTAAGTCTGAGCCTGCAATATAGATGAAGCCGCCTGCTGCTAAGGGTACTAAGAAAAG
>CAYTFL010000096.1:0-3542 GCA_964437105.1 Candidatus Woesearchaeota archaeon
GTTTCCATCTTGCCCAATCTCTCCTACAGTCCCTAACGGCAAATCTTTAACTTGAACAGAACTTCCTCTATAATTCATTTGATCTGCAGCGATTGTTACAACTTTATCACCTTTTCTAAACTCTCTTTCACTTAGATCCAACTCCCATTCTAACACTCTATCTTCTAATCCTTGTCTAAACTCTTCATACTGCTTCCGATCCATTCTTTTAGGAAAAGGTATAACTGCTTGCAACTCTTCCCTTGCTCTTCTAGCAATCATTCTAGCTTGGTCAAAGTAAATTTGTTTAAGTGAAGCCAGATCTTTTTTTCTTTCTTCAAATTCTCCCAAGAGTTCTCTTCTTAATGCACAAACTCCTTTATAGAAATGGAACGCATCCAACGCATCTCTTTGTCCAATCTCCATATGTCCTTGAGAAAGTAATAACGCACGTATCGCAGTATCTCTAGGATTTAATTCTGCAAAAGCACCTTCAACAACTTGTTGTGGATTTTCTGTTAGTTGCGCACAACCATTCACCAACATATTAACATTCAAATCTCTTAAACAATAAACTTCTCTCAACCCTCCACCTTCTTGCACAATCCTTTGCGCTGCAAGCAATTTGTCAGGATCTCTCGGCAAAAACTGTTCAAGAGGATCAACTTCTCTAGTATCTTCAGGTAAAAATCTTTGTTTTATTGGAACATATAATTCTGGATCAACATCTTCCACTGATCTAACAGATTCAACTAACGCAGTAACAAACTTTTCAACCCTTTCCGAGAAAGGTTTATTCTCATCAGCCACTCCTTCAGTCTTAAGATACCATGCAAGACTTAGTTCGTTAAGCTGCCCTCTATTAATACAACCTTGGACTACAGTACCATTTATACCACTTCTAAGCGCACTTACTGCTAAAGCTAAAGGATAATCTTTGACTAATAAGTCTCCATTAACTTCTAACAGAGAAGCAATACGCTCTACATCAGTTTCCAGTCTAGGCTCTACAACAACTTCTTCTTCAACTAACTGTTCTCCAATATCCAATCCTAATAATGCAAGTAGGTTATCAGTTCCATCTTCCATATTCTACCAGTACCTGGCAATTTCCCTAATTCTAACAACCCCTCTCCGTTTTGGTATTAACACTCCCGCCCCCTTAACACCTTCATCAGTAGCAATTTGATACACAGCCCTTCCATCGACAACACCTTCCATAGGGATAATGTGCGTCGCAAGATACAATTCACCTTTTTCTATCCCCAAGTAAACTACTGCATCTAAAGAAGATTTGTCCATTAACTCGTTAACTGTCAAAGTTGGATCTTTAAGGAACGATTTATCATCAATATGAACTGAACTTCCCAACTTTCTTCTAAACTTTGTAATTAGGAAACTTGCGAGAGGCTCAAGACTTCTTTCTAATGATTTGCTTGGCCCTGAGCTATCTGTAATATCAAAAGGATATCCTGCAATGTTTACTGTCCTCGTACCTAACCTAAAATATCCTTGAACTTCCATCTCACTTAACCCGTCAGGATCATGATGTCTTCTTACGATTGGTTGCGTTTCATGTCTTGGTGCATGCCTACTAGATAATCCATCTACAATTATGTGAAACTGTTGATCTTTCTCAGCTCTTTCAATCCTTCCAGCTTCTTCAGGACTAACTCTTCTTGGAGATGGCGCTCTAAACGTCGCTGCAAAGTTTGTGAAGTCGAAAGTTCCATCCGGTCTTCTTACAGAATCTCGAAACTCTTTTGTCACTGTCCCTCTACCCATTTTATTTGCATCTCTTACAATCTCTTCATTAGGTTTTTTCTTATCATCTGCCATTTTTTAACACTCTGTTATTTCTAAATCCGGAACTTGCTTATGCAAGTAACAATCACACACATCCTTTATTTCAGTTGTGCTCAAACGCGGATCTGAATTTGTTCCATACCTTAACACTCCGTTAAACAACTTTCCTTGCCGATTATCAAATATTTTCATTAACTCTAACGCTCCCAACGCAGCACCAACTTGGTTAGTTACAATAACTGAAGGGTCTGGTTGCGCAATACAACTTCTCCTTCTTACTATTTCTGCTTGTATCGCTCGTTCATAATAATCGCTAAACACATGGTCCATACATGCTGTCTTTCCAGGCACATAGGTAACTACTTGCGCTGACTTTGGTGAAGATGCTGCACGAACTAAAGGAATATCTCTCAACACTGCCCACGCACTAACCATTGCACGCGCATACGGATCATCCACCATGTCTAAGACAACATCATACCTTTTTCTTAAACCATCAGCTTTCCAAACACCGTCTCTCACATCAAACCGCTGCACAAACCCTCTGGTCCTAGCTTTAGGATTCATAACTCTATGCTTCCTGGCCAAAACTGTCGATTTATTCTTTCCCACACTATCATGGAATAAAACTTGCCTATTTAAATTTGTACTTTCTATATCATCATAATCAAGATAATCCACATGGCCAACTCCTATCTCAGCTAAAGCTGGACACATAATGTTGCCTAGAGCACCTCCTCCTACTGCAAGCACAGAAATGTCTCTATACATCTTTATATTAACTGGAACGTAAGGCACACTTGCTCTATTAAGATAAAACCTTTCATCCACTCCTTGCGTATAGCATATACTCCTTTTTAGAAAATCTTCATGCTCTACTAACGCTAACTTCTTCACTTCTTCAGCTATCAATCCTCCACATAATAACGATACTAAATTTCCTTGCCTTTCACCTTCAAAGTTCGGCATATAATAAGCCTCTTTGACCTCACGTCTACACATCATTATCTTCAAACTACTTCTACCCACTCCTGCCGTAATCATAGGTATAACTTCCTTTCTAGCATACTCTAACGCAATCGCTTTAGACCTAGGATCATTAGTTGTATCAACAATCATATGCGTCCCTTCTAAGAACGGTTTAGCGACCCTACTTTCTAAGTCCATCGGCAACCCTAAAACTCTCACTCCTGGATTCAATAGTTTTAACGCCTGCGCATACCTTACTGCTGCATCACCCGGGTAAAGATGAAAATCCATAAACTTCTCACTTCTTTTAATCCTTCTACCACCAATTATTCTCACTTCACCAATACCTAACGCAACTAAAGGTATAGCTGTATACATGGCACATGGTCCGTCTCCAATGATTGTAACTTTCGTTCTAAAAATCTTTTCTTGCCCTTCCTTACCAAACAACCTTTCCTGACGATCATACCGCTCAGCTTCATTCATATTATCGGCCACGTCTTCCACCTCTCCTTACTTCAAAAACTTTCTCCACATACGCCTCTAATACTTGACTTCTATTTCTTTCAGCAAAAAATCTAAGAAAAGATAAATTCAACCTTTTAAAACCATCATCAAGTTCTCTATAAATGTTATTTCTTATAGAGCCCAGATGATGTAACCCTGTACGAGGGATGGGCGTAGGATCCGTATCTCTATATAATTGTCCAATCATCAGAACAGCTTCAGTCAATGAACTTCCATGAACTACTTCCAATAACATCTCATCCAGATACTCTGAGTATGTT
>CAYTFL010000097.1:0-3511 GCA_964437105.1 Candidatus Woesearchaeota archaeon
TTTAATTACAGTTTCTTTTGAAGCATGAGTCAAAGGATGAGACCGAATTTTTTCAACTAATTAAAGAGGTAGAAGACTCATTATCCAAGTTTGAAGACTTCTTTGCTAAGGTTACTAACAACATTTCTGAAGAAGAGTATAAAGATTACTTAGACTTTAGCGAATCCATTGCAAGAAAACTAACTCGTTTAGGCGTATACGTTTCACTAACTTCTGCCACAAATACTAAGTCTCAAAAGGTAATGAAGTACCAATCATTATTAGACGCTTTAAGCATCAAAGTTTCTGATAAAGTTCGGCCTATTGCTCACTGGGAGAAAGGATTGGATATAAGAGGTAAAGAAGGTTTGGACGACAAGAACGCTAAACGTTTAATTAAAGTCAAACCTCTTTTAGCTTACAACTTCATGTATTCCAGAGAACTGGCCAAACACACGCTACCTGAACAGATAGAACAAATAATTCACAGGAAAGATATTAACGGCGTCGATGTCATTGGCGAACTTTATGAGAAGTTAAGCACTAGCTACAGCTACACATTCGCTCCTGATGGTGAAGAGAAGCAAGTGTTTAATAACCAGAAACAGATTCGAGACTACGTATTAAGCACCAATGCTAAACACCGTAAAGCTGCATACGAAGGTTTATTCCAACCTTACAAAGAACACAAAGAAATAATTTTCACTGTTTACGCAGCTATCGTTAAAGATTGGCAAACTGAACAAAACTTAAGAAAATATCCTTCAGCTATATCTATGAAAAATGTAAGCAACCATTTAAGAGACGAAGTGATCCAAACTTTGTTAAAAGCTTGCGATGATAATATTGAGATCTACCAAGAATACTTTAAACTGAAAGCCAAAGCGTTAGGTACAGACAAATTAAACCGCTACGACTTCCTTGCACCTGTCAATAAGGAAGAAAAACCTTTCACATTTGAAGAAGCAAAAAGTTTAGTTTTGGAAACGTTTAAAGAATTCCACCCTGATTTCGCGAGTAAAGCGCAACAATTGTTTGACAAACAACACATAGATTCACATCCTAAAGAAAACAAATGCAACGGCGCCTTCCAACACTCTGTAACACCAGACATCACTGGCTACGTCATGCTTAACTTTAACGGTAAAGAAAGAGATGTTTCCACAATGGCTCATGAATTGGGTCACGCCATACACGGAATTTATTCTCAGGGTTTGCCTTTATCTGTCATGCACTCTCCTGTACCATTGGCAGAGACAGCTTCGACTTTTGCAGAACTTTTATTGTTCGAAAAGTTATTATCTAACGCATCAGCTGAAGAAAAGAAAGCTTTACTGTTCGAAAGGCTATGCGACTCTTATTCAACTATAATACGACAAGCCAACTTCACCAAGTTTGAGATTGAAGCCCACAAAAAGATCTCTGAAGGGTTAACTGAAGAAGAACTTTCTAACCTCTGGTTAAACAACCTAAAGCAACAGTTCGGCGACAATGTAGAACTTCCAGAAAGTTTCAAATACGAATGGCTACACATCTCACACATATTCTGGTCACCATTCTACTGCTACGGCTACGCGTTCGGCGAATTGTTAAGCATGGCACTATTCGCTGCTTACAAGAAAGAAGGTAAAGATTTCATACCTAAGTTAGAAAAGATCTTATCAGCTGGCGGCTCCGAAGATCCAGAGAAGTTGCTAAAAGATTTAGGTTTTGACATAACTGACGAGAAATTTTGGCAATCCGGCTTTGACGTGGTTAAAGGTTGGTTAGGTGAAGTAAAACTTTGATTCAGGGATATCTACTTCATATCTTTTACATAAAGCTTTCAAGTAAACAGGGAAATCTATATTAACTCCCGGATGCAATTCAATTATAGATGGTTGCGTATGCATCCCTCTCCTTACCGCAGCTTCAAGATTTCTTACTATTGTACCTCTCTCTGCAATTAAAGGATACCTTCCAAGAACTTTATTAATCTCTTCAAACTCTTCATTGTAACGCTTATCTTCTTCCGCTTTAAACATACTATATAGGGGCGCATCATCTCTACCAAGCATATCACAAATGGTAAGATAAGTTAGATCAAAATGGTTAGGTTCTAACCTCTGATCTTCCAAAGCCTCTCCAGATTTAACTGCTCTGACTCTGGCCAACCATTCTGTCCTCATAATAGCATCCCTTCGATCCTTATTGACAAAGTATAATACTGCCGAATCACCTGTAAGTATGGTTAAAGCTTCACCACTTAACTTAGCTGGTCCTGTTCCCATGAAACCTCCAATGTGGTCATGTGTAATTATATTACTATCCAGATACTTCAAATAAACTCCGTGCACTCTTATCGGCCCATCTCTCTCGACCATCCCTTCAACTTTTATATAAGATCTACTAAATGCTTCTGCATCACTAGTGTCAAACCTACCTTTACCAAGCCCAGTTTCAAATCCATTAATCTGCACATAACCATCTGTAGGAAGAACAATTTCACAACCTTCATGATCAAAACTTAACTCTCCATTCTCTTTCAAGAAACCAATAAAAGCTGCTTCAGTTAAATTACTTGAACCTAACCTTAAACCATCACTACCATCATGCCCAACTTCATGCAACACTACTACCAACTTCCCTTTGCTAGCTGCTAATTGATCATAGACACCTCTAAACCTTTCGGTCCACTTCCCTGGCTCAAGCTCACCTACTTGCGTGATAGCAAAATCGTGGCAAGGATCTCCAGTACTTTCACCACCTCTAATTCTTTCCTGCAAACCTTGTAAAGGAGTGTTACCTCCCTCTCTGTGCGCCTTCGCTTGTTCTAGAAGTTCGTCTAATACCATAACAAGACCTTAATTCTTTCTATTTAAAAGAAATTATATTCTGAGATATACAGGTAAATTTTTAAACTAATAACCATTATCATCTTCATGCCTAAATACATATCAGTACAGGATGCTATAAGCAAGGGTAAAGGAAAAGTTTCTTTGAGAGGCTGGTGCCACAGAGAGAGAGGCTCAAACAAACTAAAGTTCATAGTATTAAGAGATTCTACCAACATCATCCAGTGCGTTATTGAAAAGGCTAAAGTTCCAGAAAAACTGTGGCAAGATGTTAGAGATATGCAGATTGAAACGTCTTTAGAACTCACTGGTACAATCAAAGAAGATAAACGTGCACCTACTGGTTACGAAGTTGTTGTAAAAGAACTAAAAGTAATTGGTACTTCCGACAAATTCCCTATACAAAAAGATGTTAGCACAGAATTTTTGGCAGATAACCGACATTTATGGATCCGTTCTAGAAAGATGGTTGCTATTATGAAGATAAGGAGCACTTATATTCAAGCAAGGGAAAAGTTCTTTGAAGATAAAGGCTTCATCCGTTTTGACGCGCCAATCTTGCAACCTACACAGAGCGAAGGCGGCAGCACAGTTTTCTCTGTAAACTACTATAAAGATAAAATGTATCTCGCACAAACTTGGCAACTATACGCTGAATCTGCCATATTTGCTCTTGAAAAAGTTTATAACATGGGTCC
>CAYTFL010000098.1:0-3466 GCA_964437105.1 Candidatus Woesearchaeota archaeon
GCACCGGCACCAACAAAAGTAAACTCTACATTAGGCAACTCTTTAGCCACCTCTAACAGTTCTCCAATCCCTTTCTCCCTAATAATCCTCCCAAGGAACATTACTGAGAACTTTTCCCTCTTCTCACCTGGAGAAAACTTCTGTAGATCAACAGAATGCGGTATTTGCACAACTTTCCGAGTATAACTCCTAATGTTTCTCTCTCCAGTCTTAGATATAGTAACTGTAGACGTACCCCTCAAAAACTTTTTCCAAAAGAACTCTTTCACCCAATTATTCTTATACACAGAATCTTTACCATCCCAATAAGGCCACGAGGTCATATATACTATATTCCGACCACAAACTTTTAAGAACCAAAGGTAGGCAGCCATCCAACTGTACGGCGCAAACAAAGCCACAACAGTCTTTGAAGTGAACGGCAAAGTTAGGTAAGCTTTTATTGAAGGAACAATATCTCTAAGTATACACGGCCTTTTCTTCAGATGCAACGGCTTCCCAAAGTACTTATGACCAATATATCTTAACGGATAAAGTGCCGCATATATTCTTAAGAATGATAAATACACAACTCTAGAATCTCTAAACGTTAGCTTAACCCTCTTATCTTTATCTAACCTAACTAAGCTCCTAAAATAGTCCTTATCTGGACACTCAGTTAAAACCACTACATCCATAAAAAGAAGAAACTTGATAACTTTTATAAATTTGCTGAAAAAAGAGATATTTATGTACAATCAAGACTATTTTAAAGGATATAACGAGCAAACCTTCAAATGGCGCTTCTGGGCCCATTTCACTAAAAAACATTCTTCTCCAAAAGACCCTATCCTAGCTTTAGGCTGCGCTTACGGCTTCCTCTTCAAATATCTCAAGGAATATGAAACTCTTTCCGGCATAGACATCTCTGAGCACGCTATCAATGAAGCAAAGGAGCTCCACCCTCATGCTTCCTTCCAAGTCATGGACGCTGAACACTTATCCTTTGAAGATAACGCATTCAAACTGATCTTTTGCTTAGACACTCTTGAACACTTAAACAACCCTCAAAACTGCATCAAAGAAGCTTACAGATGCTTACAAAAAGGCGGTTTACTCATCATCACCACACCTAACCCTGAAAGTTATAGCTTAAAGAAGAAAGGTCTCAAATGGTTCGCTTACCAAGACGAAACTCACATCTCAATCAAGCACAAAAAGCACTGGATAAGAATACTTAAAGAAGAAGGTTTCACTATTAAAAAATCTCATTCAATGGATTTGTTCGACTTCCCTTACTTTAACAAAGTTTTCTTAGGCATAAACTTACTTTCATACAAACTCAATTATCCCTTCCTTCCTAAAGGCGATAACACTTTCATTCTAGCGAGGAAAACATATTAATACCAACTACATTACCTAAATCCATGAAAATCCTTTTCATTTGCAACCAGAACCAAAATAGAAGCATTACTGCAGAACACTTATTCAAAAATTCATATCACACAAAATCTGCTGGTCTTTACAACCAAAAGCCTGTTACAAAAGAAGAGCTTTCTTGGGCAGACTTAGTAATTGTTATGGAAGATGAACAAAGAGAAGAAATTGCCCATCGTTTTCCCAAACAATACTTACAAAAAAGGATCATTTCCTGGAACATCCCTGACATTTACAAAAAAGACGACCCTTCACTAGTAAAAGTACTTGAACAGAAAGAAAAAGAATTAAAAAAGTCATTCTAACCAAGATTCAAACTGCCTCTGCGCATCTTCCTTTGAACAAAACACTTTTGTCTCAGCTACACCTAAGCTAAACATTCTCCTGGTAACCTTATAATAGATTTTATCTTTCATCTCCATTTCAATAATAGAAACTTCCCATTTTTCTTGATATTTCATAAAATACATTCAAGAATAAACTTTTCAAAAAGCTTCACCGAAAAAACTTGAAAGATTTACAGTTTTTTTGAAAATTCTACAAATAACTACCTTCCCCAGGCAAAGAAAAACCTATTAACATACCTAGAATCTTTTGCAGGCGCTAAAGTAATACAACCCACTTCAGAACAAAGGTCATCAATAGACACTTCTCTACTAGGCAACGTAGCTTGCCACGTTTCACTTTCTTCAGGCGCTAAAAACTTCTCAATCGGCGTATAATCTACTTCCTGAGCCTCAGTACTACAAACTCCACTAACACAACTACTCCCATCCCCTTTCAACAGTATACACATACTATCATCAACACACGAGAACTCTACAGCTGCTAACGCTAAAGAAACTAGAACTAACGCTCCTACTAACAATAACCAAGGCAATTTCATACAAATAAAATAAGAAAAGAAATATATAAACTTTACGTAAACCTTCGATAGAAATCAGCGTAGTATATATAGCCTCCAAAGACTAATCCAGGTATACCCACAAGTACAATACTCAGCAACAAGTACGCAATGCTATAAACTAAAGTTTTAAACAAAGCAATCACATACTCCCACAGGTTACCAAATACTACTCTCCACCAGGTTCTAAAATCGAACGACGCTTTAAAGGTCTCAGTTGCAACAACATGCACGATCATATACGGCAACAGTAAGAAACTCAACAACATATTAAGCACACTTCCTACTGAGGGTATATATCCTATCGCCATAACTACAACATACAACGGCAACACGAAGATAAACAGTTTTAACCCAGTTAAAAAATTGTCCCATGAGGAACCAAACTCAGGCAACCCACTCATATCTCCTTTCACCATAACTCCAATAATATTTGCCACATAACCAATAATAGCAAACCATCCATATATTGGAATCAGACCCCAAAGAATGTTCCACTGTCTTTTTCCATTAGCCCACGGCCACTTAAGACCTTCTTCTAATGAAAACGCAGCCTTACCTTTCTTCTTTTTTTTAGCCAAAAGATATCACCTCACACAAATATAGGATATAATGTTTAATAAAACTTTCTAATAGAAGTAACTAATAGAATTTATCTTCATCTTCTTTCTTCTCTTCTTTAACAGGTTCCTCTTCTTTCTCTTCAACTTTCTCCTCACTCTTCTCTTCTTCTTTAACAGGTTCTTCTTTAACTTCTTCAACCTTTTCTTCTTCAGTCTTCTCTTCTTCTTTAATTTCTTCTTTATTCACTTCATCAACTTCCTTAGGCAAAGTCACTTCTTCAATTTTCTCTTCTTTCTTACCTTTCTTTGACCCTCTAAAAACAAGTAACCCCACTACAATAATAATCAACACTGCAATAACTTTCAATGCAGTACCTTGCAAGTCATATTCTTCCTCTTCCTCTACTACACCGGCATTAGCAGTCACATCAATAACTTCTTCAGTCCCATCCTGCACAACCAAATGCACTTCACCTTCCTCATCGATCCCATACAGTGCTAAATGCAAATCATTCTCACCATCTTTATCGATATCAACCTTTGTCACAGTATCCATCAAAACTAACCCGGGATACACATCTGT
>CAYTFL010000099.1:0-3463 GCA_964437105.1 Candidatus Woesearchaeota archaeon
TAAAATCATCCAACACAATCTCTTCACCAGCTTGCATATAACTATCTAAAGAGGTATCAACATCTTGCACCATAACCTGCGCAACACCAGAATCATCATCCTCAAACGTTGCATCAGCTCTTGAACTCACAACATCAGTGAAACTAAACGCTCCAGATATAACTTCACCAGAGTCTGCACACCCTGTTAATAAAACTAAGACCAATAACCCCATTAAGATTTTTTTCATACTACCACCTCTTTAATATTAACCCATTAGCCAAACACATTTAAAAGTTTTTCTATACCTCTAGCAAAGCTTATAACCTAACAAATAATAAATTCTCTTATGATCGAGCTAATGAAACACACTTACCTAATGAACCTTCAAGGTATTAAAGATAGTTTAGAAACTCTTTGGAACAGATACCAAAAGATCTTGGACAACCCCAACTGGGAAGATTTAAACGAAGCTAGATCTATACTATTCCTCACAGGCCATATCTACTGCGAACAGATTGCAGTGAAAGCTATAGAAAGGCGACTCTCCCACTTAAAACAACCTTTACAGTTAACAGAATTCTTACTCTTAATCGATTCAAAGAGCAAAGACTTAGAAAAGCATAGATCTGACCCTAAGTTTAAAGAACTAGAAGACTTCTACAACATAATCAAAGAATACAAAAATCGTTACGTTGGCGGCAAATTCTACAAAGACGAAGAAAAATTCGTAGAAATATATAACCAACACGCACCTTCTGAAACCCATAAAACCAGTTATAAAGGTTGGATAGACAAAAAATAACCATTACATTCTCTAAAAATTTATAAGGCCAACTCTAAAAAATTAATATAAAATGACAAATCACTATCAACTTGGAAGACTCGCCGCAGAACTAAATCAAACTCAAGCATTAGACCCTGAAAACTTAACAGGCAACTTAATGGAAAACTCACAAATTGTAACAGGCTACGTTGACCAGCTACTCTCGCAAGGTCGTTGGGAAAGAGCAGTCGAAACTTTATACGGAAGAGACAGTGAAACTCCTCGCATGTTATTCCAAGATTCTGAAGGAACTTTATCACAAAGGATCTTGCAAAAAGTTAACGGAGACCAATTTCAATTTGACTCTCCTAGAAAAAGATTTGACTTCCCTGATGAAATAACTCAACTCTCTGATCACTCTCCACAAACTGTTCACGATATTGTAGTACGAACTGAAGGTATACCTTACCAAGTAAGAGAATATATTTTAAGAACTGTAAGAGAAAAACTCGGTGAAGAAGTAGTAAACACATCACTCCAACATTTAGCTACAGGGATAGAAGATTCTCACCCAATAGATGCAGCAAGGATCTACGCAGACGTTGGACACAATGAAGGTCTAGACTCTCTTTACCAAACACAACTAGCAAACCTTACAACTGACACTGCACACACAGCATTTGAAGTTGCAAGAGCCCGAGGCTCATTAACTAAAGCAACAAAAGAAATACTTAAACTTAAAGGCATAGAAACTTGTGAAGGGTTAGGCGTAAAACTATTCAAAGCACTAAGAGATAGAGATATGGATAATCACCATTTAGAAGAAAGTGAAAGAGACGCCATATACGCACTATTCACTTTACAAAGAGACTACCCACCAATAAGATCCTCAGACACTCCGCCAGGTTTCGGAAGCGATCAGCAACGTTTCAGAAAGGTACAACTCCTTTGGGCAAAACAACACTGGCAAGATAAACCTCTTGAAGCGTACAAAATATTCAGAACAGGATTTTCAGCTTACGATGGAGAAGAAGTAATACCTTGCGCACTTAAAGCATTCTTATTAATGTACGGCGACGATGTAGAATTTAATGAAGCAAGAAACCATAATAGACAAAACAATCCTATCAGTGAGGGACATAAAAGAGCATTCTATGCCCAAATACCTAGTGACAATTTGGCAGCAAGAGTTGAAGCTGTTCAGGCAATCGAAGATGAAAAGAAAATGCTAGCTGAATGCCTCTCACTAAGCACAGCTTATTTTGCAAGAGGAAACTTAGAGAGAACATACAGGCTAAGGTTTGCAAGTAAAACTCCACCTGATGACCAATTCAGAGAAGATGTAGTAATACCTCTTATCAGAAAAGACATTGAGGGAGCGTTTGAAAATAATTCAGAGCCACATTTATTCTGGCTATACACTGCTGATTCAAGAAGCTTCCAATTAGCATTTGAAGCAGTGGTAGATACTTGGCCACAAAAGGCTTTACAGTTAGCCAACCGAGCCAATGATCAAGAAAGGATAGAAACTGCAAGAAGCACCATTCTTGAACAATCAACACCAATCCAAGCACTTTGGACCTTTAGAGATGTAAAGGATCAGGAAGGTTTTGATAGGGCTATGGCAACGTTAGCTGAAAGTAAGGGTTTAACTCCACAAGACGCTTCAACTTACCTAGAAGGTCTTGGCTACAAGATAGACGAATAATTTTTTCTTTTTTAAGAATTCTGTTTCACAATCATTATAAAACCAAAATAAAACATTTTTCCAATGACGTTTGATAGAACAAAACTAAAAATCCCTCTTTTGTCTCAAAGAAACAGCAAATCACAGATTGAAGATATCGCTATTGATCCCAAATCAGCACCTCTACCTTTCAATGGAGATATTAAAGAAATTGAAAACATAGCTGACGCAATCCTCGAAGCAAAAAATAAAGGTTCTCCTATAATTGTCGCTTACGGCGCACACATGATTAAGAATGGCCTAGCACCAATATTAATAGCACTAATCAAAGAAGGTTTTATCACACACTTAGCCACCAACGGCGCAGGGACAATACATGACTGGGAATTCGCCTACCAAGGAGAATCTGAAGAAGATGTTAGACGTTACGCACAAGAAGGTCAATTCGGCATCTGGGATGATACAGGGAAATACATTAACTTAGCCATTCTGTTAGGTGCCGCAAAGAAAGAAGGTTACGGTGAAGCGCTTGGCAAACTAGTCTACGAAGAAAAGTTACAAATCCCTTCAACCCAAATCCTTAGGAGCGAGATTGAAAAAAGAATCGAACTCGGCGAAGACGCTACGGGTTTACTAAATCTCTATGAAACTATCAAAAAACTAAATCTTGAACAAGGCACATTTCCAGTGCCTCACCCTTGGAAAAAGTATTCTGTAATGGGCTCCGCATTTGAAAACAACGTAAAGTTCACTGTCCACCCTTCCTTCGGACAAGATATTATATACACTCATCCATTAAACAACGGCGCAGCAATTGGCATAACCGCAGAAACAGACTTCCTTAGATTTGTAGAAAGCGTTTCCAACTTAAACGGCGGCGTATACTTATCAATTGGCTCTGCTATCATGTCCCCAATGATCTTTGAAAAAAGCATATCTATGGCCAGAAACATCTCAAAACAAAAGGGTGAAGACTTAAAAGATTTTACAATTATAGTCAACGATATACAAAAAGGCCAATGGAACTGGGG
>CAYTFL010000100.1:0-3431 GCA_964437105.1 Candidatus Woesearchaeota archaeon
AAATAACTAAAAACTTCGCACCAGACTCTTCGCACTAATCTTCATACTCCTCAACTTTCACATCTGGCAATGACTCCGAAACAAGCAACGTTTCCACTGCACCCATGGTTAAAGCCTTCTCAACTTCTGCTTCACCGTAAGCAACTTTACTTTGTTCAGTGCTTAACAACTTAAAAAATCGGGCCATAACATTTCTTTCTTCAGTAATCGCTTCCTCAGCTAAAGAACCTTTACTCTTATCCACTAACTCTTTCATACCAAACTCTCCCGTATAACTTAAATCTTGTATGGCAACAACTTTTCTCTTCAACTGTTCATTCAAGAACCCTCTATCAAGGAACTGGTTCTTAGTCATCCCTGGTCCACCTAAAAGTATTCCTTTCAACTGTTTTTCACTAAGGAAAGCTTTATTCGCTGCATCACCTATCCTTTTATAAAATTCTTTAGCCGCTTCTTCTCTCAACCTAGCAAACCTTTGCGCAGAGTTATGCACAACAACATTCTCTGCAAGAAAATTTTCCTTCTCCACAGAGATGTCAATCATCGGCAACTCTTTTTCTTCAACACTAATCTTTTTTATTGGAACAGAAACACTTTTATCATTGACAACGTTCATCCCTTCTTTTAGCTCACTAGCTGCTTTCGTGCTCCCATCTTCCAAGAAAAACAAATGATCCTCTGAACAAAGAACGCTCTCTTCAACTTCAATCGTATAAACTTTATCCTTCTTCACCTCCCACTTATCGACAACTTTAGACGCGCTAAACTCTTTACTAACAAAATCATAGCTTAACACTTCATCACCAACTTTCACCTGCTCTAACGGAATAATCTGTCCATCCGCTAAATGCACACACGTCTCAGGGTGCAAACACTGACCTCCAGCTTTAGTCTTACCTGGAACTCCTGATGTCATAGAAGTTATTTCTTGTATACTCGTCCCCTTTAATATTCCTATGTTAGCTTCTCTCCTATCCATCACGATCAGCCCATAACTTTCTTTCACATCCATCATCTCTTTAAGATGCTCTAAGACAAACGTTTGATCGCACCGATACAACCTCATTTTCAAAGGGTTCGGTGGTTCTATGCTAAAAACTTGAATATTTGCCTTCCCTTCTCTTTCAGACACATCACCTGAGAACACTGCCAAACCATTTTCCGGCGTCTTCTTGAACAACCTTAGATGTCTAATCATCCTTTCTAAAGAATCAATCACATGCGTTTGCGTAGTTTTATCTTTGATGTTAGAAGCGGTACCTTGCTCCTGCTGTAGATGCTGGATAATCTTATTCATATCATAACCTGAAGGAATGTAGACAGAAACTAACTCTGTATGCCTTCCTCTAATCTTTTCCAAACTTCTTACAAACCGTTTTAACTTTTGTTTTGCTTTTGCATCAACTGCAGCCATTGTTCCTCCATTATCAAGTGAGTATATAAAATTATTGCTATAGGCGAATAACTGTTTCCTTACCGAAAGTGATCGATTCAGCCTTTGTTACAGCTTTCAAGTCTTCAAGGAAAGGTTCAACATCCTTCTTTTCCAAGTCTAAAACCAACTCTTTCACTGGCGCTTTCAACGAGACTCTGCTCTCAGACTTAGTCTTTCTAACTTGCGCAATAACTTCAATCAACGCATCGCCAACAGTTTCAACTTTACTGTTAACAAGCTTAGCATTATGCTTAGGCCAATCGCTTAAGTGTATAGAAGTTTTACCTTCCTTACCAGCGAAGTACAAGTGGTAGATCTCTTCAGTTATGTAAGGCATGGTAGGTGCAAACAATTTTAGAAGGTTTAACATACTAGTATACAAAGCAAACTGTCCACTTGTCCTTGCATCTTCCCCTCTTTTATCTGGGTTATACAACCTATCTTTAACAATCTCCAAGTAATTATCACAAAAACTATGCCAGAAGAAATATTCAGCTTTCCTTTTCGCTTCTCCAGTATTATAATCTTTAAAGAATTCATTATTCTCTTTAACCAACTTTTCCATCTTACTTAACAACCAGATATCAAACGCTTCCAACTCTGGTTTCTTAGGCTTATAATCTTCATCCAGTAAACTAATACAAAACTTTGAAGCATTCCATAGTTTAGTAACAAACTTTTGACCCGCAACCAAATCTTGCTCTTTGAATGGTATATCTGTTCCCCATCTTGCAGATCCTACCCAATATCTAAATGCATCAACATTATACTTGCCTAGAATCTCATGCGTCCAAACGACGTTACCTTTAGACTTACTCATACCTTTACTATCTGGGCCAAGAACAAATGTGCCTATTGCAATATCTTTCCATGGAACATCATTGAAATGCAGACAAGCTTTTAACACTGTATAATAACTCCATGTGCGAATGATGTCTGAAGATTGAGCTCTAAGCGTTGTAGGAAAAACTTTGCCAAACTCTTTAGGCTTCTCCAACCACTTAACGGCAATCTCTGGCGTCATTGAAGAAGTCATCCAAGTATCAAACACATCATGCTCGGGTTCAAACTCTTTAGCTCCGCACTTACACTTACCTTTTGGCTTAACTTGCTCCGGATCTAAAGGCAAATCTTTCTCATCCGGTAATAACGCTTCACCACACTTCTTACAGTACCATACAGGGATAGGCACTCCAAAATACCTTTGCCTAGAAATGCACCAGTCCCATGCTAAGTTATTGGTCCAATCTTCAAACCTTTTTCTAAAAAACTTAGGATACCAATTTATTTCTCTCCCTTTCTTAATAACTGCTTTCTTATGTTTTAATGTTTTAATGAACCATTGTTTAGTATGAATATATTCAACAGGCGTATCACACCTCCAACACGCTCCCACTGTTTGTTCCAAATCTTCTTGTTTAATTAACACTCCTTCATTATCCAGATCCTTGGTTATAGCTTCTCTAGCATCTTTCAACTCCATCCCTTTATACTTTCCAGCTTTCTCATTTAGCGTTCCATCTTTGTTAATGATCATCACTAAATCCAGTTTATACTTCTTCCACTTCTCAATGTCAGCATTATCACCCCAGGTACACACCATCAAAATTCCTGATCCAAAACTCATGTCAACACTATCATCTGTCATAATCTTAACTTTCTTGTTGTATAAAGGTACAATAGCATTCTTACCAACTAACTTTTTATACCTCTCATCATCTGGATGGACGAAAACTGCCACGCAAGCTGCTAAGAACTCTGGCCTCGTTGTAGCAATCTCAATCTTCCCTCCGTCTTCAGTTCCAAAGTAAAGGTGATTCAACTTAGTCCTTCTCTTAAGATCTTCTACTTCTGCCTGTGCAAGCGCTGTTTGATGGTATGAACACCAGATTGTAGGCTCTTCACTTCTATACGCATCATTTTGCTTCACTAACCTTACAAACGATGTTTGCGCAACTCTCTGCGCTTCAGGGCTAATCGTTGTATACAGCAAGTC
>CAYTFL010000101.1:0-3413 GCA_964437105.1 Candidatus Woesearchaeota archaeon
CTTCCCAACCTTATTCTCCTCCTTATCCCACCAAATCCTTGCATAAATGTACCTATCTTCTAAGGATATGAAATTCCCTGCCAGATAATCTAAGATCTCTTCCAACTCTTTCCTCTTCAAATCTTTATAACAGTACGACCTTTTAATCACTTTAAACAACTCGTCCACGTCCCACATCTCTTCCAACGCCATCCCTAAAACTTGCTGCGCTAAGACGTCTAAACATTTTGTAGGTATATGTAATCGGTCCATCTTCTTTTCTAACGCATACTTCAGCATGACAGAACATTCAACAAGATCATCACGCTCATTCACAATGATCCTACCTTTCACCGTATCATGGAGTTTATGTCCAGCCCTACCAATTCTTTGAAGGAGACGTGCAACAGACTTCGGCGAACCCAGACAAATTACTAAATCAATGAACCCTATATCTAATCCTAGTTCTAACGACGTTGAGCAAACAACAGCCTTCATTTTCCCATCTCTAAGATCATTCTCCAACTTCAACCTATGCTCTCTTGACAATGACCCATGGTGCGCACCTATCAAAGAACTCTTCTCTTTACCTTCTTCCTTAACTTCATAATACTTCTCTGGAAACTTTTCCTTAAGATGGAACACAACTCTCTCTGTAGCTGCTCTTGTATTGGTAAAGATCAAAGTAGTCTTATGCTCTTGGATCAGCTTATCTATCAACTTATACGTTTCCCTGATATTCTTATCAAAACTAGTGTTAACTAGGTCATTCACTGGTGAAATAACTTGTAAATCTGTTTCTTTCATATACTGCACATCAATTATCTTACAACTCCTTTTATTCCCGACCAAGTATTTAGCCACTTCTTCTAACGGCGCAACCGTAGCTGACAACCCCACTCTACACATCGCCGGTGACAACCTTTGTAACCTTTCCAAAGATAAAGACAAATGCACTCCTCTCTTATTCTCTGCAATAGAATGTATCTCATCAATGATTGCCCACTCAACTTCCTTAAGATGTTCAGAGAATTTTATGGAACTTAGTAAGATGGCTGCCGATTCAGGTGTGGTTATAAGTATATGCGGCGGGTTCTTCAACATCTTTTGCTTTTCATAAGCTGTTGTATCGCCTGTACGCACTGCCACCTTTATCCCTAAAGATTTACCAGCAATCTTCTCCATTTCTTCCAACGGCTCTATAAGGTTCTTATGAATGTCATTATTCAGTGCTTTCAAAGGAGAAATGTAGACAGCGTACGTCTTCTCTTTCAAAATACCTTTCTCTGAACAATCAACCAACTCATTCAGTATAGAAAGAAACGAAGAAAGCGTTTTAGTAGCCCCTGTTGGCGCTGATAACAAGATATTTTGCCTAGAGTGCACTTCCATAAGGCTGTGCAACTGCGGCAAAGAAAACTCTTCAAACTTAGAGAAAAACCACTCTCTCACAATAGGGTGCAGCAGCTCTTTAACTACCTTCTTACTATTTGGCCTTTTCTTATACTTAATCATATTATTGTGTAGAACAATCCCTATTATAAACGCTACGCGTCTATGTCCTGTCCGCCCCTCTGAGGCTATATAAACCTTTTGGTAGAATTATTTTCAAGGAAAATTTTAAAAAAGAGATATTATTCTTACATCTCATGTCATTAGCTAAAAAAATCTATTTCAAACCTGACTTAGAAGAGATTGGTATAAGAATCGGTGACTTAGTTGTAGGCAATACTTATGGAGTAAGATCAAACGATGTAGATTTAACCGGCACCTTTGGTGGAGTAAGGGACGGTAAACTTCAATTACGTTCTGGCACTGCATACGGTCCAGGCTCCGAAACACAACAATTTGATAGAAAAGAATTCCCTCTGCATGCTGCTAAAAGATTTATTCCATACTAACTGAAAATCTTCCTGATTTTTTCGGGAAAGGCTTATAAAAAATTATGTTCTATTAGTAGTTATGGAACTTGACAAGCAAATCATGTACATTCTTGGAATACTCTTAATGATAGCGTTGCTTATATGGGTAATTAAAGAGGTGTATTTATGAGATCTTTATGGGATAAGCTATTTTGGTACTTCTTGATAGCTCTTAGCGCATTTGTTTTATATCAACTAATTCGTAATATTCTAGGTGGTTCCTGGGGGTTTGAAGCTCTATTCGCAACACTACTTGTGATAAATCTAGGATTATCAATTGGTAACCTAAAACAAATATTCACTTTAAAGGGCGAATTCCGAGGGTTCAAAGGAGAATTCCGAGGGTTTAAACGGTCAATGTATACTTTAGAAGAAGATTTTAAAGATTTTAAGAAAGAAACACAACAGAATTTCTCTAAAGTTGATAAAAGGTTGGATAAAATTGAGCACATTCTGCAAGACATACAAAAAATCTTATAAACATAAATCGCCTTAATCTTTTTATGAAAATAAAGTGGAAGAAATTATGGACTTACATTATCATTTTATTTGCAGTATTTCTTCTTTACCAGCTAATTCGCTTCTTCATTGAGAACTAAAACTCTTCATTACAACTGTCGCATAACATCCTTTCGGTAAGAAGAACGAAACTTTCTGCACACCTTTACTAAACTCTCCAACTTTCACATTCTTAGCGTGAATGAACGCTTTCCTCGTAATACCCTTTGAAGATAAAGCAGGAATTTCACACTGAAAAGTATCATACCATATATTCTCTTCTTTCATCAACTGTTCAACAATCTCTTTTACTTCACCGTCCAACTTCGACTCTGAACCGACTAACGGCCAGTCAATATCTTCATGCACTCTAACAAACGCCATCTTCCCAATAGAATACTTAACTTCTTTGTAACTCGGATCATCCTTATACTTACTTTTGATATACCTATACAACGATTCATTGAACAAATAACTTTGATACGCTTGCGTAATCATTGTGAACAGTTGTCTGGGCAATCTTTGCAACGCACCTTTGAAATCTTCAGGATTATTCTTAAGGTAAGCAACTAACGTCCTTTCATACGTCATATGCCTAGAAAACTTTTCCTTTTTCCAATCGCCCCAATGCTTCTCCATCCAGATCCTAGCCTCTCTATAATCTTCACTCTCGCCTGGAAAGGGATACAATAGAAAACCTTTCACAGCATCTTCATACTCTCCTAACAAAACTTTCTTCCCAATGATATGCAAGTTCGGCCTATACCCACCAAACCTTTGATCATCATAGTAGTTTGCAACTGAAGCGAACGGCTTCAACGACTTTTTTAGATCTCTCGCCACGATAGTAAACTTGTTACCTTTCAATTGCCCTAATCTAAGTGGATCATCACCATAACCTAAGAATTTTATCTTAAGATCTTTCAACCTGATAAACTCTAACGTTCTATCTGACACTTGATACGCTGACACGTATTGCGTGGATATTGCTTGCCTATCCTTCTGCCCAGCGAT
>CAYTFL010000102.1:0-3401 GCA_964437105.1 Candidatus Woesearchaeota archaeon
TCTGGGTACGAATTGGTGAGAGCCGATGAATACAAAGATCAAGATTATCCTGTTAATTGGGAAGTAGACAATTTCCCTACATCTTTAAATGAGGTAGACACTTATGTCGGAGTTTCTGTTAATGGTTCAAACTATTCACTTATGGGCCCTTTTAAAACTACTAGAAACTCTTCTGGCGTTGTTAGTGGTGGATTCCCTGCCTGGAACATTGGTTATCCTACCGGCACAAAATTAAAATTAGGAATCTACTTTGACATTGGAGGTAATAGGACTAGGCTTTATAAAGATTACACTGTGGTAGATCCAACAACTCCTCCTCCGCCACCAGGCTTACCAGATATAAGAATAATTTCACCAACTGGCTCAGAGTTAGAAAATGGTAAAGAATATCCTGTTCGTTGGGAGGTAGACAATTTCCCTGCATCCTTAAATGAGGTTGACACTTTTGTTACTGTATCAAGAAACGGCGCATTACCTAACATTATTGGCAGTGCAAAATCTAATAGAACACCGTCTGGCGTAAGAGGTTCTCTTCTAAAACTTTGGGAGATAACAGATCCTGCAGGAACGGCTTTAGAATTAACTGTATACTTTGAAATAGGTGGTAATAGGACTGAGAAAAAAATTGCGTTCACAGTAAAAGATCCAACCACACCGCCACCACCGCCTCCAGGCGGACCAACTCTAAGTATAACCGCTCCACCTCCAGACAAACTACAGAACAAACAACCAGTCACTATTACTTGGGAAGCTGAAAACGTTCCTACTGCAATCACTTCCTTAGGTTGTAATGTATACTACAAAGTTGGAGATGGAGCCAACCAAATGATTTTTGATGGCGGCATCACAAGGGGTGCTGACGGGTTTAAAGGTAGTATTGATAAGCCTTGGGTACCAGACTTCCCTAATGGTACAGAAATAACTATTTTAGTACACGCTCACAGCGTAAATCCTGCTTTAGTTCTCAAAGCAAGTGAAAAATATACAATAGAAGATGGCGATGTTGTCACTGAAGAACCTGTAGTAAAACTAACTAGTCCTTCTGAAGATGAAAGAGTAAAATCTCCATTTGATATAAACTGGATAATTGAAGGTGTAACAGATGACTTTGAAACTCCTCTTAACATAGAATACTCTATCACCGGACAAAATGGAACTTACAAAGCATTTAGACCAGAGATCAATGTAAACTCAAAGAACACTGGCACACTACCAAGAAGAGTAATACCTAAACAACTGAAGGACGTTGAAGTTTACTTAAAGTTTAAGATGCCTGACCGTCCACCTCAGTTCTCACACAAATTCATATTAGTTGCTGAAGAAGACGACGGCATTGATGACATCAATTACCGTATTATTTTACCAGCAAGGCTTGCCAAAGCTACCAGCTCAAGCACTTACCTTTACACTTTCTTAAACGATGTACAGGTAGGTAGAGACTTGAACGCTTGGTCAAAAGCTGTTGCTGAAGTGCAACGCTTACGTACTGTTATTGATGATGAAAGAATAAAATCTAAGATTGGTAGACTTCATAGAAACTTTCATGCCGTTGCACTGATGGTAAAGGATGGGACTGCTACTCTTGACCGATTAATGTCTTTCAGAAGTAAAAGAGATAGAGATAAAGCTAAGGTTAGATTAGCTCGGTTCATTGACGCTTTCTTAGTAAAAGCAAACCAAAATGAAGAAGTGAAAAGTTTATTCCAGCAGTCTGAGCATAGAGAGTTAACTGGCCTAACTGGCATACAATTCCTGAACGATGAAAGTTTACTTACTTGGTTATTAGGAAACAGTGCAAAACTTGATCGGCTTATGGGATTAAGAAATTCAGGATGGTTAAGCATGGTTGCATTAAAGGATATGGCTGTCCGGCACCAAAGAGATTTAAGGAAGTTGTTCAATAATTTAGAGAAAGCAAGAAGGATCATAAAAAGGATTAAGAAAAAACTCAAATCCCGATAACTTTAGCAAACTTCATTTTAGCTTCTTTTTCACTTTCAGCTTTAACTAGAACTCTATCTTTAAAGATATAGAAATCTTGGTAAACAAACCAATCGCCTTTACCATTCAACCTTTTTCTAACATTTTCATAATCAAACTTCCCTTTAAACTGATACCTTGAAGACCCACAAAACTTTACAATGGAGTTATCTTTACCTTCCAAATAATTATACTCTTCATGACACACTGAACAATCTTTCTTTCTAGAAACATTAAACCACTCTCCATCTGCCCACAACCCTCTACTCTTTTCTCCTTTAATTATTCTTCCAACTTCTTCAATTGCAACTTTAGCCACTTTTTTAGCCACTTCCATGTTAACACCTACAGTATTACAAGTATCCAATCCTTTAGCTTCAGAGAATATGCAACGGAAACAATAATCTTCATTAATTGCCATAACTCTTCCTCTATCTCCTACAACTCCCGTATAAATCCAAGAAATATTCTTCTTTTTACAGTATTCATTGATCAAAAACCTTGTTGCTAAGTTATCGGTACAGTCTATAACTAAATCTGAATCTAAAACCTTAACATTTGTATGGTCCAAATCCATTACTTCATACTGATAACCAAACCTTTCTCCCAATACTATTGCTTTAGGCTTACCCACATCTTCTTTAGAAAATAATTCTTGCCTTTCTAGATTCTTTTCTTCGACGATATCTCTATCTATTATGCTTACTTCTCCTTTTAACAACGGAATAATTTGATTCCCCGTAGTTCCGCAACCTACAACAACGATTTTCATAAGAAAATGTGATTATTAACGCTTTATATAGCTATCGTCATCAATACCTTTTTATATATAACACCCCTAAAACCTTTCATGCAACTCTCAGACTTACTTAAGAAAGTAAGGAATAATAGCAAAAACCCAGACATTGCTTTAATCAAGAAAGCTTACACTTTCGCAAAGAAGAAGCATGAAGGTCAGAAACGCGTCACTGGCGAACCTTATATTAAACACCCTCTAGCTGTTGCAATCATTCTTGCAGATTTAGAGATGGATGACAAGACTATCGCTGCTAGCCTATTACACGATGTCTTAGAAGATACAGAAACAACTTTTGAAGATCTTAAGAAAGAGTTTGGTCTCGAAATAGCAAACTTGGTTGACGGCGTCACAAAGATTCAACGCTTGAAAGACATGCCTAGAGAGGAATATCAAGCAAAGACCTTACAAAAAGTAATGCTTGCATCGATAAAGGACATTCGAATCATACTGATTAAGCTAGCTGACCGCACACATAACATGCAAAGTATTGGAGTATTTGATGATGTAAGGCGTTTAAGAAAAGCTAGGGACGCTATGGAGATTTACGCACCTATTGCTCACAAGTTAGGTATCGCAAGCATCAAATGGCAACTTGAAGATTTAGCTTTTGAACAGTTATACC
>CAYTFL010000103.1:0-3395 GCA_964437105.1 Candidatus Woesearchaeota archaeon
GATTAAACGTAACATAAACTTTCTCATCATCATATATCCTCGTATTCAATGTTCCATCAACAGTAATATCTTCTAAAGACGCCGGATCATTACGCAAAGCTATCGTGGCAGGCATTTCCTCTACCCCAATAAGCATTGTAATATAAGTTTCAACTTCACTTTGTTTAGTAATATCAAACACAGTGTAACCATTAGTGTATTGATAAGTATAGGGATATGTAACTTCATCTTCATAGAAGTAAGCAAAAGCTCCAGCAGCTAACAACATTCCCAAAACAACCAACAATCCTAAAGTAACTCTATCCCTCGCCATAGTAGTTCACAATGAGCGTATCCACAAGTGTTAATAAGTTTTTCCCTTGTATAGTTAAACAGTTATTTTCAAAGCTAACTTCCGTCTCATCTGCCTCCTTAAATAGTATAATTCCTACTTCCTCACTAGCATCCTCGCACGTTTTTATAGGCAACTCTTCACACACTTCACTATCCTCATAACATGCTGTGCTCGTAGTAACTAAGATCTTAACATTCTGCTCAAAATCGTATAACGCGGCACTTAAACTTGAGTCGTAAGGATCAACGCTATAATACACTTTATTCAAGCTATTAAACTCAGAAAAATCCACTGTAATAATATCTTCTTCTAAATACTCAGGACTCGTTGTAATCAATACTCTTGTTTCATCACTAGTATACGCTTGCCACCCATAGTTAGTTTGCACAAAGCTTAACCCATTAATCTCTACTTTTTCTTCATCCACACCCATGCTAACACTTCCTAGAGCCATTAGCATAACCAAGAACAAACCGACTCCTACTGTAAGAACATCCTTCCTTTTATAAAAAGCAACCTTCCTTTTATGATCCCTCCGCTTCTTCATGGAAATAGAAAAACACTTTCTGAATAAAAAGGTTACGAAAAATTAGAAAAAAAATTAAAAAAAGAGGAGAGGTTTACTCCTCAGTTGTTTCTTCTTCAGCAGCTTCTTCAGTCTCTTCTTCTTCTTCAGCAGCTTCTTCCTCTTCAGCTTCTTCTTCCTCTTCTTCATCGTCAGAAGATTCTTCGTAGGCTTCTACGCTGATGTCAGTTAGACTAGTTCCGCTAACAAGTACTTCTTCACCACTAAACTCGTAGTCTCCGTACGCAGCAACAGCTTTAGCAGCTCTTCTTGTGTCGTCTGCATCTGTACCTGCAACCAACATAGCTACATTATCGCCATTATCAGCTAACTGAACTAGAGCTTCACCTGTACTTAGAGCCCATCCATCACAAGTCACATCGAATAGTTCTTCAACTAAATCGTTTGCACATGGACCACCTACTAAGATTAGGTTGTAGTCTGAAGACGTACCAACTTCTGAAGCTAACAATAGAGACGGTGAAATCTCAACAGCTACTTCGTTCGCGTCACCACTTGTCACAGTAGTACTTGTACCTTGGATAACAACGTTTACCTTAACCTGGTCTTGAGGAATACTCAATTCTACCTGGTCAGATGCACCGTTAGTCTTCGGGTTCTCGATTACGATACCATAAGCACTCCTATGGTCTTCATCTTTAGTACCAATAGTGGTTGAACTTGCACCCCAAAGCAACTCAGTTATCTCTTCAGTGTTTCTAGTAGCACCAAGGCTATCAAATCCACCTAAGACGGAAGCCAGACCCCAAGACATCTTGATGTCGTCGTACTCGTTTGGTATTCCAGACGATTCGTCGCCAACAATGTCTAAAGTCATGTTCCAAACAGAAGAGTCTCTAGAGTTCTGTTGGTCAACTTGCAGTACAACGTTTGTATCTTTCGTATTTCCATAGTTAATACGAAAGATTTCTCCGTTTGCACCTGTTGCGTTATCTTGGGAAGCACCTATGTGTCCAAACAACTTAATCTTCGAATCGGAAGTATCCTTATAGAACACACCAACCAACTTTGTACCGTTGTATCCAATGCTTCCAGCAGCCAAACTCGCGTTCGAACCGTTGGACAAGATAGCGTGTGAACCACCAGGCATGAACAACCAAACTTCTTTTACCTTTTGCGTTGTAGAAACGTTCTGCAGTGCAGCACTTCCTGCTGTTGTGTAAGCTCTTAGCTCTATACCTTCACTTGCATCCGTATGGATGTAAATTGCTGGAACAGATGTCGCAGTACTGTTTATTGCATTCGACAAATCTATAGAGGAATCAAACTCAAACACATAATCTGCATAGTCAGATTCTCCAACTGTCAAACTATCAAAACAGATTTCTACATAGTCGTTAGGTAAGTTGACACACTCACCAACACCAATCACACCTCCGTCGATGTCGTTTAGTACAAAGTCATTCTCGATAGAGAAGTTCATTGCAGTACCTTGCGTCGTTAGACCCGTTAAGTCCCATCTCCAATCTGGATTATCAGTATCTTCACCGATGTAAGCATCTCCATCCTTGTATGTTTCGGTAGATTGCTCTCCTAAAACTAAGTTAGCTGAAGATTCAGATCTTTCGGTTCTACTGAAAACATCATCAACTGTGATTTCTACACCACCAACAGTAGCTGTACTACCATCAGAGATAATTTTACTCTCACCATCAACATCTATAACCGCAGAAGTGCTGGATACATCCTGCAATGTGACAGTATGGGTCGTATCATCAATTGTGATTTCAACAGACTCGTCTACAGTTAGATACTCTTCCTGACCAACGTAAGCGGTAAACTCGTTACCATTAACAGCAGAACTACTAGTTGGATAGAAGTTTGTAATCTTTAGAGTGTCTCCTAAAAAGTCGATACTCAAAGGATCAGCAGATGTAGCTGTCGACAAGTTGATAGATTCGTCAAACTTGTAGAAAAACTTGATAACGTCTCGTGAGTTTACTTCAAGGTAAACTTCTGAGCCATAATCATCATCTGAACTAGTCAAACTAGATCCAATTACAGGGTCAGTATCTTTTAGCAACTGCAGCTCTTCAGATGTATCATAATTCTTACTCTGGAAAGTTATATCTCCATCGAAAAGGTTAGAAACATCATCATCTTGCAGAGTACCATCGAAAAGGGTTCCGTTAGACAAACCAATACCAATAGGTACTGCTTCAGTCTTACCACCTTCAACTGTAACTGATGAGCCTTCGCTTTCAACTGCAACTTTAGATTCAAACTGTAGGTTAGCTGAAATATCTCCAACTCCTAAGGAATCTGCTGCAAGCGCTGCGTCTCCTACAACTAATGCTGTTGTATCGTCATAGACACCATCTACAACGAACGGTTCTGGATAGTCTGCCAAATCTGCTGCCATAGCTCCTGTTAGAGTCGCCCCTACAAAAGCTGCACCAGTTCCAATGGCTGCCATCCTCTTAATTGTTCTCATAACAAAACTTTTCTTCATATACACAACACCTCCGTGTGTAA
>CAYTFL010000104.1:0-3383 GCA_964437105.1 Candidatus Woesearchaeota archaeon
ATCAGTTGACAATAAGTTAATAGCTTCTTCCGCTTCTTCCTGAGTAACTGCATCATAACCATAGCCATACTCAAACTCACTGCTAGCATAATCACCATACATTGTTTTAGCTTCAATCTGCGTAGTATAAACATAACCTGTCTCTGCATCATCTGGCACTTCAACTATCCAAAACAAATTTTTCTCTTCACCTGGAGTTAAAAGAACACTCTTACTGTTTTCCCCTAGCAACTCTGGCGCTTTAGTCATAGTAACTTTCACAGGCACATAATAATCATTATCGTTGGTAACTGTTACTTGCACTGGCACATAACTAGCCCTTCCCACGGTATCATACAACGGTTCAACCTCAATCCCTACTAAACCAGATAAACCACTACCGCTCGCGCTTAGAACTTCTGTATCCATTGTTATCGCATCCGCTTCCACATCTGCTTCACTTCCAGTCCATTCATAAGAAACTGACGCTCTGTTCGACCCCGTTTCCTCTCTAAACTTAATATGGCTCGGGTCAACCCATCCAAATGTACCATAAGTTACATCAAACGGCACCCACTCACCATCAATGTACACTTCTGCCCATCCATGCGCACCGAATGCATTATCAATGTTACTATAGACTAACCCTGAGATAAATCGTGCAGGAATACCTTGACTTCTAGCAAGTGAAATGAAAAGGTTAGTTAACTCGTCACAAACACCTTCCCTATTCTCTAAAACCCATGAGGAAGGTTGCACAGCTTCCGTTGCAAGTGTGGAAAGGTCATACTCAATGTTAACTTGCGTCCAGTTAGCCAACTTAAACGCTGCCCTGTAAAGATCATCTTCCCCTGCTAAGATTTCTTGCGCAATCTCATCCATTTCATCGGTAATATCAATATTATCTACTTCCGTTGTATATACTGCCACGTCTTCACTAACACTGGTAGGGTAATCAACCTTATCATATACTTCTACCAAACTGTTCGTAACCTTAACTTCATTATAATTTTGGTAACTGTATGCATTTTCATTGGTTATCCAAATAAAATTAACTTCTCCTTCACCTTCTGAAACTGTTCCGTCAGGTTCGATAATAAACTCTTGCACAACCAACTCTTGATTATCATACTCTTGCGGCACAAAACCTAACGTTGCTGTAAACTCTGATATCGTCCCTTCAGTTTTTGTGATTGTTGAATAAGAATCTATTGACACTGTAAGTTCACTAACATTATTATAACTGTCAACTTCTTCTGCAGCCACAACTGGTAGTAATAAACAAAAAATGATCAACCACTTTTTCATACACCTAATGATGGTTCGTGTATATTTAAACCTTGCGTGAATATCGGTTACTCTCAATTTTGGCCGATACCGATACTCCTCATATATTTCTCTAATTCTTCCTTGCTACTATGCCAAACTCCATTTATCTTTGTAGCTGGTAATAATCCTCTCCTAGCTAACAAACTTAGATACTCTTGCGAGTACTTTGAACCTTTAGAAATCTCAGATAAAGGTAACAACTCATTCTTTTTCGTTGTTTTCTGTAAAGCATTAATATACCTCATCAACGCTTCTTCTTCCATTAAACCTATAAAGTTTACAAATTTCTCTAAATCGCCAAAATGTGCTTTTTCTAATACATCAAAATACTTCTTTCTATCTCTATTTCTTATTATCATAGGTACATACCCTTTGCTCATTAAGATTAAATTGCACAATAATCTAGCAACTCTGCCATTCCCATCAACAAACGGGTGTATTCTTACTAACTCATGGTGAGCATAAGCTGCTAACTCGATCGGATTATACTTCTTAGAATTTCGATTAATACTAGTTAACAAACTCCGCATCTCGCCAGTTACTTTGTAAGGCGGTGTTGTTTTTAATTTAGATCCGACTATCCTATTTTGTGAAGTTTTATACTTACCAGCCCAATAATCTGAAATCCCTTTCAAAGTTAACTTGTGCAGGGTTAAGATGTCTGCCTCATTAATTTTCCTTTTCTTTTTAGTTAAATCTTCTATCCAACCCATCGCTTCCTTCTGGTTTGTCACATCTAAGTGTTCTCTTAAACTCTTCCCTCCAATAGTAATTCCTTCTTGTAGAACTAATCTAGTCTCATTAAGTGTTAACGTATTCCCTTCTATGCTTGTTGAATCATAAACATACTCTACTATAAAATCTTCTTTAAGCTTTTTTAGTTGCATTTTATCAAAAGGTCTAAATGAACCTACTATCTTCTTTTTCTCTAATATTCTTTTGTATAATTTACTCGAAATCATACTTTTGATCTATTTTTAGAATATATAAGCGTATCGGTTACTCCTCATTTTGTCCGATACCGATACCAGCTCCTTTCATAAGGTACGGAACTTCTTGTCCATTAGCATAAGGTACCACTTTTGGTGTAACTCTATCATCTCTAAAGCAGTACATCAACATTCCCAAATCTTCCCACGAGGCTGTAACTATATCCGCCTTATCTTCTAAATCTTCAGACCTTCCATGTAAAGCGACTACCACACTTTCTTGACTAACTCTTCTTGCTGCATACGCTAACCCTATATCTTCAACCGTATCACCAAACACTACAGCTCTATCTTTTCTTTTACACACATTATCTGCTACAACTTCTTTATCTACTCTACCATAGATTCCATTCCCTCCAAGGCTAACGCTCTCATTTGAGTGAAACATAGGGTTGCCTATCAATCTACTTCTTCCTAAGAACCTTCCATACGCGTTAACTGCTGACTGCATGGCGCAAGAGATGATTACTGTCTCTCCGCCAACCATGTTTAACACAGATTTCGCTCCAGGGTAAGCTCTTTCTGGCAAAGCTTCCATAACTTCTTCCAACCTTTCGTGATCAACTCTACTAAGAACTTTTCCAAACATTTGCACTAACTCTTTTGTAACCTTTCTACGATCTTCCCCTTGCACATCCGCATACAAGCTACCACTTTCTCTAAGAAAGATTCTTAAGTTATCTCTTAGGAATGGAAAACTAACTTCTCCTCTCATTAATAGGTCTAACGCAACATCAGCGCTTGTAAAGCCTCTTAGCCGTTCTTCATACAATCCTTTATGCAAGGTTCCATCTAAATCAACCAACTTTACTTGGTTAACATTATCTTCATTTCTAAGAACTCTTACTAGATCTCTAGCACTTCTATCTCTAATAAACAACTGTCTATAAGGTAAAGGTTGTTTCATACCCTTTTGAGAAAATCTTCCTTATTTAAAACTTCCCTATACATAATCTTTGATATTTTTAGTCTTCCACTCATAGGCTAACCAAAGTAATAATATCACCGCATCAAGACTCATATAGAACGCTACAATTATCGTCTCAGGAATAAAACTCAACCCCAACACTACTGAAGATAACGGAA
>CAYTFL010000105.1:0-3372 GCA_964437105.1 Candidatus Woesearchaeota archaeon
GCTAGGACTACAGGGGTATCTAATCCCTTTCGCTCCCCTAGCTTTCGTCCCTCACAGTCGGATTCGTTCTAGACAGCTGCCTTCGCCATCGGTGGTCTTCCAAGGATTATCGCATTTAACCGCTACCCAAGGAATACCGCTGTCTCCTCCCGATCCCAAACCGAGTAGTATCTCTTGCAGCCCCTAGGTTAAGCCTAAGGATTTAACAAAAGACTGACTCGATCTGCTACGGACGCTTTAGGCCAAATAAATGTGAATACCACTCGTGGCGCTGGTGTTACCGCGGCTGCTGGCACCAGTCTTGCCCACCACTTATTCGTCAAGGTGTTTACGCTTGACAAAAGCTCACCATAGGCAAGCACTTAGGGTCCCCTTATCACACTTGCGTGTATTGTAAAGGTTTCCTGCCTGCTGCACCCCTTAGGGCTAGGGCCCTTTTCTCAGTGCCCTTCTCCGGGCTCCCTCTCTCAAGGCCCGTACTGATCTTTGGCTTGGTGAGCCATTACCTCACCAACTACCTAATCAGCCACCAACTCATCCTAAGGCGCCGGAGCTTTTGAAAAAAGTACATTCCAGTATCAATTTTCTATCCAACATTAGCCACAGTTTCCCATGGTTATTTTGGACCTTAGGTTAGATTATTGAAGTGTTACTGAGCATTTCGCCGGTGACTCCGAAGAGCCCCCTCGACTTGCATGGCTAAGTGGAACCCTAATAGCAGTACTCTCCCGCAGGATCAACGGGTTTAAACTTTGTACTAAATCTAAGATTAAGAAATTGGTTGTTTAGCTTTTCGCTACACTCAACCGATATCCATACATCATACGCAATTTTCTGATCACGTACTCACCTTTCATACTGAAGCTTGAAACTGGACTAATATTTAAAGCTTTGCTTACTTGTTACGGTTACGCTTAGCCTTCTCTTTGCGCATACGTTTTCGTTGCCACTTCCAACGCATTTGCCCTTTCTTTTTCCAGCGTCTTGAACTTCGCTTCATCTTTTTTTCAGAGAAATTTATGTATTTATAAACGTTTGGATTGTACATGTTAAGTGATTGGAGTGTAATGTTATGTTATAATTGTTTTTTTATCGACGAGAGTTGTGTTTGAGTGTGGTGGTTTTTAGTCGCTTCGCTCGCGGTTCAGACGCCACCGAGGCTCACTTCCATGTTGGTTTACTTAGAGGAGTTTTGTTAAGCTTTCTACCAAGATGTTGTTGCAAATCATTAAGATCTTCTTCATCCGTCCAAACAAAATGGAAGTCTTTTAGTTGTTCATACATTTTGATTTTGTTCTTCATCTTTTTTGTGTAAGCCTTTTCTTTCCTTCCGAAATGTTCAAGAATTATGTTGTCTTGTATTAGAAAATCAGGTCTGTATTCTTTATTGTTAATGAACAATATGGGTTCATGTGTGAAGTTTAAGTTGTTAAGTTTGAGAAAGTATGCTATTATTAGCTCTGACTTAGACTTCATTTCTTGATTTTGGAAGAGGAATGTTGGATACTTTAATGTTGGTTTGTTCCAACGTATTGATGCGCGCATACACCTGATAACGTCGTAAGAAGTGTTAGGTAGTTTATTTTTTATTTCTTTTAATGGTTCTGTGTAGTGTTTTGTTACTACTTCTTTAACTTCTTTGTATTCATTTTCTTCGAGTATGTCTTTGATGTTGACTTCATTGTTGGTAATACCTGCGATGATATGGTTGTAGATGGAACGTTCTTTGAGTTTCCTTATCTTTGCTATTTCTTCTATACTTTTGTTTTGTTTTATTAAGTGTAAAGTTTGTCTCATGCTTGATGTTAGTTTGGTTGGTTCTGGGGTGTAGACGAGGTTCGGAGGGTTAGTTGTTTTACCCTTGTTTGTGATGTTCAATACTTTTCCTGGGAAGCCAGGTAAGTTTTGTTCTTTTATTAGGTTTAGAGAGATTAGTTGTTTTGTGAAGTTTCTTATGATGCTTGAAGGAGTGTCTTTGAGTTTGTTGTAATGTTTTGAAGATTTATGTGTTGATATACTTGAACCTTGGAGAAGTCTGACTAGTTGTATGATACCTATCGGTGCGTGAGTTTGTATTGCTTTTATTATTGTTTTTTCCATAAAGATTGGTTAGTTTTTGTGTTTAAGAAAGTTATTGGGAAAAAGTTGGAAGATTTCCGGATCGCTACGCTCGCAGCTCAATTGCCGCTGAGGCTTAAGCTGCAGCTCTTTCTATCTTTTCAATACTATGTTTAAGAATTAGTATGTGTGCTTGTTTTAATTTATTCCTTCTATTCTTTTGTGTTTGTGTCCAGAACTCATGTTCTTCTAAAAAATCTAGAGAAAACTTTTGCCAGCCAAGGTCACTGTCCATGTTGTTAGCTTCATGGAAAGGTACATTGTATATGCTCCACTCTTTTCTTAAAAGTTCACCTTTTGTGAAGTAATCTTCTCTTCCTATATTATCTAAGTCAGCGTCACACATGATTTTTTGTAATTTAGTTTTAGGTCTTTGCGGCATAACTGTTGCCATGATTATACCCGCGATGATCTCTATCTGTTGCAGTGTGAAACCGAACATTGGTAGGTATGTTCTTGCGAGATTTGCACCTTTAGGTTCGTTGTTAGGATATTGTTTTACAAAACCAGTGTCGTGGAATAGGGCAGCTGCTTGTAACATTTCTAGTTCTTCGTCTGTAACTTTTTCTCCCCTTCCAATCACTGTGATTGCATCTAAAGTTTCTATTGTATGTTTAAAATTGTGATAGTAATGATTTCTTTTGAGTCCGGCTAGAAGACCTCTTACTAAAGCTCTAATGTTTTTAATCCTTTTAGACATGGATGGTTGTATGTTGTTATTGTTTAAATATTATTTGGTTAATGTTTCGTAGATTTTTGTTGTTTTCTTTTTCATAACTTTCCATGAATAGTTTTTTATGCATTCTTTCCTTGCTGCTTTACCATGCTTTTTTCTTAACGCTTTATTGTCTGCGTAGTTGATTATTGCTTTGGCTAAAGCTTTTGCAGAATCTGGTTGGATGACTGTGCCGCAGTCTTTGAAAATGTGTTTCATGTCCGTAGTATTCGTGGTTATTGTTGGTTTTTCCATTGACATTGGTTCAAACGTTTTGATTGGTAGTTGAGCGTTAGCTGATTTGGTGTTAGTGTGTGGTATGCAAACTATGTCAGCTGCTGCCATGAAGTCTGGTATTTCTGTTCGATCTCTGAAACCTTCAACGGTAATTCCTTCTTGCGTTGTTAATTGTTCAGAGTATGCTTGGTGTAGTAGAGGAATGTTAATGTAAGTGCTTTGCTTGCCTGCGCCGACGATTAGTAAGTGAATATCTTCGTTATGCTTTCTTGCTATTTTTGAAGCTTTTATTAACATGTCAA
>CAYTFL010000106.1:0-3350 GCA_964437105.1 Candidatus Woesearchaeota archaeon
TACAATGGTAAAAGAAAAAGACAAATACATGGAAGGTAATTGTGAAAGCTGTGACAATTTTGCACAGTTACACGAGCGTGACGGCCAATTTTTATGCGCCGAATGTTTAGCTGAAGATGGGGAAGAAGTCGAAGAGTAGACCGAAACTATTATTAATTTCGCAAACTTCTTTTTCCTCATGACTAGTTCAACCATTCCGATATTTAAAGAATATCAGATCATGCACCACGCTTACTTAGACGTTCTTGGTGCACTTAGATCTTTACCAGAATGGTTTAACAACATGCAGTACGATTTCTTTGAAAAAGGTTTAGGTGAAAAGGATGCTGGCACTGGTTACGAGATCGTCTCGGAATGGGTGGCTGAAAGAGAAGTCACTGACTATTACAAATTTGAGATTGAGGTCGTTTTTTTCGCGAGAGATGTTAGAAAGGTGGTATTTGAAGATGGCGAAGAAAGTCACTGGGCCCGACTAATCATTACAATTAACACAAAACTTGTAGTAGATTATAACGATAAGTTTACTGACAGTGCTTGGGATAAACTCATGCAACAACTTTACGAACGTTATGTAATCAAAGAAAGAACTGGAGATTATATAAGGAAGTTAGGCGCAGAGTCTGGCGACTTGGCAAACACTCTAAAAAGTTACCTCAAATAGAAACCTTTATATGTTATCTTAAGCATTCTTATAAACATGGGAGCAAAGGACGTAGCTGGCCCTGCAAAAACGGTTAGCGCAACATTAACTTACGATCAAAAGGACCTTTACAACTACTTTAACAAATGGTTTGAAGAACGTCACTACGATGTTACTGAAAAAGATTACAAAGAACGTATCACTGGTGACGGTAAGAGAGTCTTCACTTTCAACTGGGAATGCGAGAAAGAAGTTGAGGACTACACTAAACTTTTTATTAACGTAAGCTTCAAAGCTGAGGTTGAAAACGTTAAGATTGAAACTCATGACGGCAAAAGTAAAACTGCGCAGAAGGGTGAAGTAACTGCAACTTTCCAAGCTTTTGTTGAGCGTGATGCTGACGACGAATGGCAACTTACAAAAGAAAAGGCTACCCAACATTTAATGCGCGAAGTTTACGATAAAATGATTGCCAAGGGCAGACTGAACCGTTACAATAATCAACTAAGTAAAGATATGGACTTGGTCATGTCCGACTTAAAAACTTACTTAAAGACTCACCGCTACGATTGATTCTAAAATGAAAAAAAAAGAGAAAAACACGCTTGAGGCTGTCGCAACGCTAGTTGGTTTAATTATTGGTGCCGGCATTTTAGGTATCCCTTACGTTGTAGCACAAGCTGGCTTCTTAACAGGCTTGGTTGTTATACTCTTCTTGGGCGCTGTATTACTTTTACTTAACCTCTACATTGGCGAGATCACTTTACGAACAAAAGGTATTCACCAACTCCCTGGCTACGTAGAAAAATATCTTGGCAAGAAAGGTAAATTCTTCATGTTCATATCTTTAATGATCGGTGTTTACGGTGGCTTAACTGGTTACCTTATAGGTGAAGGTGAAGCTTGGAGCGCAATCTTAGGCGTCGACCCTATCTACCCTTTACTAATCTTTTTCGTATTAATGGCTTTCATTGTATACCGCGGACTAAACATGATCCGTTGGATAGAGTTAGGCCTAAACTGCTTTGTTACCGGCATTGTATTACTTATAGTTTTGTTAAGCATCCACGCTATCGACCTTTCCAATTTCACAGGCTTTAGCATTACCAACATCTTTATACCTTACGGCGTAATCTTGTTTGCATTGGTCGGCTCTGCTGCCATACCTGACTTAAGAGAAGAATTGAAATCTAATAGGAAATGTTTGAAGAAAGCAATCATCTACGGCTCTTTAATTCCAATCTTATTATACATCTTATTCGCTGCTGCAGTTGTTGGTGTAACTGGTACTGCCACAACTGAACTTGGCACTATTGGCTTAGGCGAAGTCGTCGGCTCATACATGGTTTACTTCGGTAACTTCATGGCAATATTTACAATGATGACAAGCTTTTTAGTTTTAGCTTTAGCCTTACTTTGGGCGTACCACTTTGATTATAAACTTAAGAGAAACTGGGCTTGGGGACTAACTTTATTCATTCCACTAATCATAGCTTTATCTGGCTTTGCTTCTTTCATCGAAGTTTTAGCAATCACTGGCGCTTTCGCTGGCGGTATTGAAGGCATCTTGATCATTCTTGCGCACAGGTCTGCACAGAAAAAATCTGCTCGCAAACCCGAGTACACTATCCCTAACAACATCATAGTTTCAGGTTTACTTATTTTGGTATTTCTCGTCGGTATGGCTTACACTCTATACAGTCTACTTTAGTTAAACTTTTAAAGTCTCACAAATTCTTTTGGAGTTCATGGACGATAACCAAATTTTGGAAAGGTTGGCTAATTCTTTTCTTGGTAATGCTAGCTTTGGAATATTTGAAATTCCTGGTTTTGAAAGTTTACGCGAAGATAAAAAACTTTTAAGAATTATTGAGCTTGCAGGTGCAGCTTTACCTTACTCTACTGAGGGAGGTATATTAACTTACTATGCCGATAGCTTACCTGACGTTGCCCGCGCATTCCTCCAAGCTGGTATCACTGCAGGAACTAGGTCAACAACTTTCTGTGTGTCATATGATGGAGTGGTAATTGAAAGTACATTTAATCAAGGCGGAGATTATTCTTGAGCCTACAAATTTTTATAAATTCTTTCACAAAAAATAATTCATGAGCACTGCAATCGATATGCGGCAATACAAACCTTTCCCTTTAGAAAGTTTTGACGTTCCACAACATTTTCTGCCTGACTTAAAAGAAATATTGATCCCTGAGGGCCTAATCCTTTCTAGAATACAAGGCTTATCTAAAGAACTCTCAAGACACTATGACTCTGATGAAGAGGTTTACGCTCTTGTTGTTTTAGATGGTGCAGTAAGGTTTTACTCTGAACTATTGTTGAACGGAAGGGTAAATTTTCCTTTCAATTCTATTTTAAAGAAAGCTTCAAGTTACATTGGCACAGAATCTTCAGGAAAAGTAGCAACAGATTTAGCAGACCTTTCTCAACTTAGAGGCAAACGCGTACTTTTTATCGAAGATGTTGTCGACACTGCAAGGACCATGACTACCCTTTATGAACGGATTCAAGAACACGATCCTAGAGATATCGCTACCTGTACAATGTTGGATAAACTTGAAAGAAGGGCCTTTGATTTTCAACCGGATTTTGCTGGCTTTACTATTCCTAACGCATTTGTTGTTGGCTTTCACATGGATTATAAAGAAATGTATCGCTCCTTACCTCATTCTGCAGTCTTAAAACCGGAGGTTT
>CAYTFL010000107.1:0-3315 GCA_964437105.1 Candidatus Woesearchaeota archaeon
CCAAGTGGACCCTATCTTGAGAGGGCAGACCATAAAACCTTATATCAATTTTATAAGAGAGTTGTTGCGTCAGAAAAGTTGTCCTTTCAAGGAGAACCTTTACGTGGACTTCAATTAATGGGAATGCTAGAAACTAGGGTTCTTGATTTTGAAAATGTAATCATTACTTCAGTAAATGAGGGCGTTGTTCCATCGAATAATACTCAGAATAGCTTTATTCCGTTTGATATAAAAGTGGATTTTAAGTTACCTACTTACAGGGAAAAAGATGCAATTTTCTCATATCACTTTTTTAGGCTTATACAAAGAGCTAAAAATATCTACCTTTTATATAACACCGAAAATGACAGCTTCGGAAATGGTGAGAAAAGTAGATTTATTGGCCAGTTAGAATTAATGAGAACCGATTTGAATCAAATCTCATTAAACCAGAAAGTAGAAACTCAAAAAAGAGAACCTATTGAAGTTTCAAATAACAAGTTAAACTTTTGTGCATCCCCAAGTTTGCCACCTTTACAAGAACATTTTACTTTTTTCAGAAGCTTATTTATCTCTTCTAAAGGCGCACCTTCAATGTCTATACCTAATTGATCTTCAATAATATGATCAGCCCTGTGACGCTTTTTACACTTATCGCAAATAGTAAGGACATCAACCAGACCATCAACATGACCAGAAGCTACCCAAGTTTTAGGTGTTGTTATTATAGAACCATCGATACCAGTAATATCTTCCCTATTGTGAACGTGAAACTTCCACCATGAATCTTTAATATTTTTGTTAAGCTCAGTGCCCAATGAACCATAGTCAAAGAACCCTGAAAGTCCTCCATAGATTTCTCCAGATTGATATACAAAACCTTTCTTCTTACAGAAGGCCGCCATTTCTTCGATGCTTAACATACACCAAAAGATTCACTTAGACTATTTATATTTTTTGGGTCAAGAAATGGTGAATGTGGCATCCCTTTCAACGAACTCGTTAGTGTAAACGTCGTAGACTTTAATGAATATAGTGTATTCGCCAGAGCTTGCATCTGAAGGTACGTTGATTATGCCGTAAGGAGAGATTAAGTCAGATTTTAGTACCATTTTACCAGTTTCGCCCAAATTCTTGCTTTGTTCAATCATGATAGTGCCGTCTTCGTACATAACGTATAAGTCAACATCGTACCAACTGTAACCGTCTTCTTGCACAGATACGCCGGTTATGTTAGCCATGATGAAGTAAACAGTGGTGTCGGTAGCGAAAGTTGTGTTTTCTATTAATTGCGTATCACTGTACTCGCTAGCCAAGATTATTTCCCCCATGGTTAATTCATCGCTATACATATCGTAGTAAGGTGTTAGGATAAGCTGGTTTTCTCGGTCAATTTCAAATACCGAGATGCCGGCGTCAGACTCTTCATCGAAAACGATTTCTTTTAAGAAGAATAGGGATAAAGCGACCAGTAATAATACTGTAAATAACTTTGTAAGTTTATTCATAACTATTTATTGTTCAGAAAGGTTTATATTACTTTTGTCGAAATCCATTAAACTGCGCTTCCTTTTACCATACATTTTTTGAATCTCTTCCTCGCAACGTGAAGCGACCATATTCAAAAAATCTTTATCAGAAATGAAGCTGTTTGAAACGTTGATCTCTACAAGTTTGGGTGGAGGGACGCCCCAGAATTCGTAAATCTCTTTAAAGTTTCTTCTATACTTGTCAAAGTAAGGCGCTACACTTTTTATGTAGTGAGGAGTTATGGACTTTTCGCCAGGGTCGCCACGCTTATTGTTACGCTCGATTAAAATGTCAGTATCGTCAACGAATAAGAAGAAGACTATGTCCGGAATTGGAATAACACCTTTTTCCATTGCCCTGCGGAGTAACATGTCGTAAACGCCGGTAGCTGTCTCATCAAAGTACTTTTGGTTATTATCCTTAAGAGATCTTGAATGTTCTACAAAAGTTTGTCTTGCTTCAATAACGTGACGGTTGCCAAGGACTACGCCGCGTTTCTTTTCTATAATGCTGCTTAATACTGAACGGAAGCATAAGGTGCCTAGTTCAAAAAATTCTGTAGTGTCTGCCATGTTGCCGTAATAACCCGCCAGAACATCCTGGTCGTGGTTGACAGCCTCTGTAAGAACGTGCACAGTGGAGCCAGGGCCAACTATTTCTTTTAGTATGCCACGCTCTTTCAAAGCATCGATGATAGTGTCTTTACCCGTGCAAATGTGACCAGAAAATACTGCGTAAACGTTATCACCCTTTTCCATAAGTGTTAAGAAAAATTAATGTTTGAAAAAGGTTGTGATTGTAGAATCTCTAGGTGGGAGAAGATAGTTGGTTTTTTATTCAATTAACTTCAAAGTTATATCTGCAACTTTTGTATGATAAGCATTTCCCCAACCAGCAGGGACGGGCTCAGCAAATATCCCTTCAGGAGTAATTTCAAATGGTGCATCATAAACTCCTTTTTTAAGTTGTTTCCTTGAATTATATTCATCAACTAACCTATAAACTGCTGCAAAAGAATTATGGCTTCCACTGAATTGTCTTGCGGCTAAGTGTTTTAATCCTAAACCCTTAACTCTTTTTACCTCAACTGGACGATCCATAAATGCTCCAAAATATTCTCTCCCATCAACATTTTGTCCACCAGCATATCTAAGTGACCTTGGAGTATCAACCCTAATTTCCACGGGGCAACCTTTTTCAGCTTCTAATTCTTTCAATAAGCGCCTTACTAACTCTTGATCTACCATTAATAGCCCAAAAACTCTACAACTATATAAACTTTTATTTATTCAACATCCTTAATATTAATCATAGGAACAGGTAAGTCATCTTCAACGATTCTAATGCAAGCAGTGTTTACCCAACATTCAATGTCATTAAAGTCTTCTAGGCTATGCACGTTATCGCATAAAAATATGTAAGATTCTTTGTCAAGCTTTTTCTTTAACGCTAAAGCTCTATTCATCTGGTTTTGGCCAGGTTTTTGAGAGACTATGATACCTATCTTCTTTGCAGCGTGAAACTTTAGCAATGCGCCGCGTTTCCTATCATTGTATTTCTTAATTTCTTCTTCCTTAACTTTAGAAAACTCTTGAGTAATAGGATTTAAAGTGTAAACAGGTTTGTTAGTTTGAAAGGCTAAGTTTAAAGGATGGAATTTGCCGGTGCCGATGTATAAGAAAGAATCTACGTTAGCGTTTGTACATTGAATGTTGCAGCCAAGTATTTGGCCTAAAACGGTGTAACCTTTCAATTGTTTAACCTCATCTAAAACTTTTTTGAACTTTGGAGCAATACCTTATCGTG
>CAYTFL010000108.1:0-3243 GCA_964437105.1 Candidatus Woesearchaeota archaeon
CTTTAGCTTTCTGCAACATTCCTCTAAACGCTGGCGTATTAGGCACGATCACACAACCGTTTTGTTTATACAATCGCATCATATCAAGAGTGTCATTAACCTTTCTATTAACTCCCGACTTTCCACGAACCCTAACAACTGCTATAACGTTACTCATTCCTTCCTCCAACGATTCCTAACTTTTCCACGTGAGTTGGTTTCACTTTCATTTTAGTTAACTCTTTTAGCGCTTCAAAGCAAGCATAAATTAAGTTAATCTTTGTCTTTGTTTGCCCTCTCGCTCTAGCGTATACGTCTTTAACACCTGCCAATTTCAAAATCTTTTGACACTCAGTTTCCATACATAATCTAGTACCTTTTGGTGCAGGCTTAATTTCCATGATAACTGAACTACACTTCCCTTTAACCGTGAACGGTACAGAGTGCGCTGTAGCACAACCACATTCCCATGAACCACACCCTCTCTTTACTTTGATAATATTCAATTTCGCTCTCCTTGTAGCTTTTTCTCTGGCTGGCACAGTCTCTTTAGCTTTACCGAAACCAATACCTACATAACCATTACCATCTCCACATACAGCGATTGTTGCAAATGAAGGTTTATTACCTTCCTTAGTTTTCTTCTGAGTTTGTCTCCATATACTTCTCTTACCACCACCAAACTTCCCTTTAGACTGTCCAATCTCCAACAATTCTACTTGCAAGTTAGGTAGTAAAGCATCCACTATCTCAGCTTCCATTATTGGTAAACCTTGGTCAAGGATTTCATCGATAGTAGCAATATCTCCAGATTTCACTTGTTTTCCAAGCAAAGTTTTTGGGTTCCAAGCCTCTTTATCAAAACCTTTATCCATAGCTATTCCACTTTCCTTACCTCGTGGCCTCTTACCTTTTTTTCTGGTATCTCGTTTCATTGTCCACCTTTCTCCACTTTTTCTTTGACTGCTGTAAATACTTTTTCAACATCATTTGATATATGTTTCCCTTTTATCCTATCCTCTGATGGGAAGATCACCGGATCATGAGGCACTTCTACCCCTGCATCTACCACTCCTTTAAGGACGCTAAAGTTCACAGTACCTTTCCTTGCTGACCTTAATCCTTGGTCCAATATAGCTTCTTTAATATCTTTTTTCAGGGCTTTTTTCCCACACAGATAGCCTGTTAGGTAAGCAACGGAAATATTCCTACCATGCCCTTTCCATCCATACTTAGCAAGCTCTTTACTATTAACTGCTACCAAAGTTTTATCTCCATCAACATTGTACTCTACAACTTGCACAGTCACATGCCTCAATGAAGTTCTTACTACTAAGCGCAACGCTCCAGATTTTAACATTTCTAGACGCTTCTTATAGTTCGTCTTTCCTTCACGCTTCCTTCTGTATGGTATGAATTTTTTACGGCTCATTTTGCTTTCTCAATGAATAACTTTTTTTCGTTTAAGTATAACTTAATATGTCTTTTATTCCTGAAGTATCCTCCTTTAACTTTTGAGTATAAATTTCTATACGTTCTCACATCTACCAATCCTTTTTCTTTCAACTCTTTGATAAACTTTCTTTGACTTCTAACTTGTATCATCCACGCTTCTTTTTTCCCTAAGCGAGCTGTCCTTGTACCTTTCCTTTTACCTTTACCCTGCTGCCGTCCTTTCCTTCTTTGAACAATTCTTTTCCTTGCTCTAACTCTTGAAGTTCCTGTTTCAGGCTTCTTCTGGATAAGGTTTCTTTTCACTAGCCCCCGAATGTCCTCTTTAGTTATAGCTTCCTTAATCTCTTGAAGCCTCTCTCTATCAAACCATACTCTTCTCTTTCCAACTTTCAAAACAGATGCACTGACCCGTTTCTGGTTTTTCAAGTTCATTCGCGTTTCTCCAATATTTTGACTTTATCACTCTTTTGTCCTTTCTTCGTCTCTTCCTGCTGGCTTTCATCTTCCGCTGCTTCTTTTTTCTCTTCTTCCTTCTTCTTTTCTTCCGCAGCTTTCAGCTTCTTTTCCTTGTCCTTCTTTTTCTTTTCGACTTCTTTTTTCTTTTCTTGCCTTCTTTCTTTTATTTCTTGCTCAAGGTCTTCAACGAATTCTTTAGGATTATCAACATTCGCAACATTATACTTCTTTTCCATGCAATACTTCAATATTTCTGACTTTTTCTTAAGTCCTATCTTAGCGATTAGCACAACTTGGCTCTCTGGATTAAATCCTTCCAAATCTTTTATACAATGCACTCTCACTTCTTCGAACCCTTGCCTATTCAATCCTCTAACTTTCCTAGGTGAACTGTAACCTAATGACGGTTTTTTCCTTCTTCCTCTGAACGCTTTCCTAATCTTAGAGTCCATACCTCTAGGCCTTCTCCAGTTTTTAGAGAGTTTATCCAACTTATGAGCATCTTGTTTAAGGAAACTCGGCTTCTTTGCCTTTGCAGCATTTCTCTGTTCCAATAATCTCTTATCTACCATCTTACAGTTCCTTCTCTCCTTTTTGCGTAATCCAAAGTCCATCTTGGAATATTCTTCTATCTCTATTAGTTATCCTTGTACATTGCTCAAAGTTTGCAGCTGTTTGCCCGGCCGCCTCTTTGTCTGATGACGTAATAACTATTTCTTCACCTTCAACTTTCACATTAACACCTTCTCTGATTGCCGCTTCTCTTGGAACTTTTTCACCTAAAAAGTTTTTCACTAATAATCTTTTACCATCAACATTAACTGTCATAGGGAAATGCCCTGAGCAAACTTTAACTTTATACGTATAAGGTTCTTCCACACCTTTAATCATATTATTTATGTGCGAATAAAACGTGTTGATAATCTTTTTCTCCCTTTTTGAGAACTTTTTCGGTTCTAGTACAATAGAGTTACCTTCTTTTTTGATTTGTACAGTTGGGAAAAACATTTTCTTTTCAACGCTATTATCTCCTTTCTTTACTACAATATTATGGTCTACACTAATCTCAATTCCTTCTGGGATAACTATCTCTTTCCGAAGTTTTTCGCCGTCAACCATTTTAGTATACGTATGCTACTAGCTTACCTCCAATACCTTTTTCTTTAGCTTTGTCCTGTGTCATAATACCTTGTGATGTAGATACTATCATTAAACCAAAATCTTTTGCTGGTAGGAACCTCTTCTCAAACTTATCATAACTATCCTTTTGCACAGCGAACCTTGGTTTTATAACTCCGCATTTATTCAGTCCGCCGATTAGGTTTACTTCAACAAGTCCACCTTTGCCATCTT
>CAYTFL010000109.1:0-3239 GCA_964437105.1 Candidatus Woesearchaeota archaeon
ATGTGTTTTGTGAAGCTAACCACCATCAAGAAGATGAAGACTGTTATTTCAAAAGAGATAGTAAATTGCTGAGACAAATTAATGATTATTATAGAAAAGCAATTGAAGCTTTTAGAGAAATAGGAATTCTTGACTCTGAAGAGTTTGAACAAAAATATGGATTAGGAATAATTCAATATGGATTAAATAAAGGTTTATTCACACAAAATGAACTGTATAGAGCTAAAGGTAATTAAATTATAACAAAAAAGTTTATAAATAACTATACTCTTAGGAGAGATATGGCGAAAAAGACGGTAAAAAAGAAGACTTCTTCACTTAGCACATCTGCAGTAGATAGATTAATTGATTCAAACATAGAAATGCAGCATAAAATGGTTGATGTGATGATCAGTGTGAAAGAGTTGAATGAGAGCGTAAATAACTTAGTTGATATCTTCAAAAGCGCTGGTGAACATATTAAGTCAGGTAAGTATGAAGATCCTATGATAAATAGGCTTAACGACTTATTGCAACAGAACCAAAACCTAGTTAAGGCTCTGACGAAACTGGAAGATTATGTAAAAGAGAAGAAGACTATCACTGCAAAGCCGCTTGAACCAAAAGAATATTGAGACCATGGAAACGCGTTTTATCATGGATCCCGAATTTAAGAAAAAGAGGGAGACCATTGCAGAAATTCTACAAATTGCTAAAAAGCAACCTTATCCGAGTAAGGATGCGGTGCATTTAGCTAGATTTATCGATTCATGTTTCGCTGTAATTCATGAAAAAAAGAAAGAAGAGTTAAAGTGGAAAGAAGAAGAAAATAAAAGGAGACATGTTGAAGCTCTAAAAAGAATTGAAGAAGAAAAAAGGAAGAAGAAAGAAGCGGAGTTGGAAGCTATGGCGCCGTCGCCAGAAGGTATGGAAGCTCCACCTGAGTTGGAAGCGCCTAACCCAGAAGAGATACCTGCGCCTCAAGGAGAGTTGGCTCCACCAGATGCAGTATTAGCAGCGCCAGGAGAGCCGCCAGCAGCTAGTTTAGGGAAAAGAGAGTATGCGATTAACATGTATAACGCGCCAGTAGGAGTGTTAGTTGATCAAGAAGAAGGTAAGTATGAGTATAAAATTATTGAGCCGGCAGTTGACCCTCGACTAATTGAGATGGCAAGGAAGTTGTTCGGGAAAAGTTTGAGAAGGGATAATAGTTTGTTCGATAATGCAAATTTTATGAATAAGGTGGCAGAAAGGACAGCGGTTAAATCAAGAATGAAGTTTAACCCGATAATCGTGCCAGGTTTAAGGTATTACTTAGAAAGAGATTTGATAGGAGGAGGGAAGCTCGACCCAATACTCTATGATAATAAAGTGAAGAAGGTAATAGTTGAAGGGCCAGGAAAGAATATCAAAGTAGATTATGCAGATCTAGGTGAAATGCCTACCAATGTTATGTTCGATTCTAAAGAAGAGATCAATAAGATCTTGAAAAGAGTAGCTAATGCTACAGGGAAGTTATTAGATGAAAACAACCCAATGTTAAATGTGACTTTCCAAGGTTTGCACTTTACAGGTGTGATTGGGGAGGAACAGTCAAAGTTTGAAGTAAGGAGGGTAGAAGATGATCTTTGAATGGATTAGCATAGGAGTTCTGCTGTTTATCCTGTTAGGGTTAGTGTACCAGTTTATGCCAGATATCTTTGTAATGGTGCTAATTCTAGTGATTTTGTACGTAATAGGCTATGTCGCAGTGAAAGTTTTTTTCTATATTAAGAAAAAGAAAGAAGGACAGCCAGTAGTACAGCAGCAGCCGGTTGAACAAAAACCACAAGGGCAAGAAGTTGGTCCGCCAACTACAGTTTAATTTTTTTATATTTTAGAATTTAATTAAAGAATAAAAAAAGAAATCTATTTCTTGCGTCGTCGCTTTACTCTTCGCTTAGGAGCTTTCTTTCGCTTCTTAGCTTTTCGCTTAGGAGCCTTTTTTCGCTTCTTAACTTATCGCTTAGGAGCTTTTTTACTCTTCTTAACTTATCGATTCTTAGATACTTTTTTGCGCCTCTTTACTTTTCGCTTCTTAGCTTTTTTGCGCTTCTTTACCTTTCGCTTCTTAGCAACTTTCTTTCGTCTCTTAACCTTTCTCTTTGTTACTTTGCGCTTAACTTTTCGCCTAGCAACTTTTTTTCTTTTCTTCTTTCTTGCTACCATTAGGTATCACCTCTTTATGTGTTAGTTATTTACACACAGTTTAAGTTTATAAAACTTACTATTCATATTTTGTTAACAAGTTTTTAGCAAAAGGATTTGTTTAGAGTTTTGTCGACGAGAAAAATGTAGTTGTGAAGAAGTTTGTTGAAGAGATAAATTTTTAGATTTTGTTTGTTTACAGAAAATCGAAAAGTTTTTATGTGAAAAAGTTTCATGAAACAAGATGGAAGTTAACATTAAGTTTAATACAGAAAATGAACCCATAGAAAACCTGAAAAAGTTGGGTGAGGCGATACAAAAACTGATAGATCATAGGGAAGGGAAGCAAGTTTCTGAGCAAGTTGCCGTCGTGGAACAGAAAAAAGTTCCAGATAGGACCTCAGGGGGGTGCAGAGTGATACCTTATGAAGATATGTCCGAGAAAATGAATCATTTGTTATCAGGAAGAAGGTTTTAGTTTTCCTTTCCTGATAAAAGAGATTGGTCAAGCTCAAGAAGTTTTTGATAAGCTTGTTGCCTTACTTTATCGTCGGAAGAATATCTTAAACATTTCTTAAATTGTTTTTTTGCAAGCCTTGGAGTTACGTCATAAAGAGCCAGGCCAATCTTGTAGCAGCTTAAATCTACCGGATTGTTTCTACGAATTACTAAGAAATCGTTGATAGCATCTTGGTCAAAATTGTGAAGAGTGTATAATCTAGCGCGTTGTAATATGCCTTGTTCATAAAGTCCAGAGTCTTCAGCTTTCTCAGAAGCTTCAATGCCGTGAGTCCAATCTTTAATTGCAGACATAGGGTCGACAACATCTTCGTTAACAAGAGCTCTACGGTAATGGATGTGAGCCATGCGAGTATAAGCAGATTTTCCTAAGATAGGTAAAAGAAATTTTGTTGCAATGATAGCTTGCCAGAAGTGTTTTAGTGCAGCGTTTGGCCTGTATAATGGACCATCGTAGAGGTCGGCTAACTGATAATGTGCTTCAGAGGTTAACATAGCTCGTTCATGATTTTCTTCTATAGAAGGAGGTAGTCTGCCAAGGACTGCTACCAAGT
>CAYTFL010000110.1:0-3234 GCA_964437105.1 Candidatus Woesearchaeota archaeon
GGCCTCAATATTCTAGCGTAGAAGAAGAACATGAAGAATTTGAGGAGTTAAGTTATTGTGAAGATGAAAGCCCTTCATATGGTGCGCCAAGAGATACAGGTTGTAGGCATACAAGCTTTAAGCCAGATTATTGGAGTGGAGATAGGTTTTATTGTGATGACAGTGGATTAAGAGATTGTTTTAGTGATTATGTTGAATGGGCCGAGGGTCAATGTAATAATGCAGGAGGGTCAAACTGTTGCAGAGTAGCAATCAATGATTGTAAAAAGGCGTACGCCCCTACTTGTGGAAAGACACCATTCGAGCCAAGTGGAATTGTTTGTTCAGGGGAAGAAGTATACTCAGGAGATATTAGCGATGTAATTGTATGCTCTGATGAATTCTTTTTTGTAAATAATGATAAATATACATGCGATTACAGTGGGGTAACTAAGTGTGAAAAAAAGATTGATGCAGAAGATGAATACATCAGATGTATTGCTGATATTGCAAATAGGGATTACCCCGTCCAAAATATGGGTAATGCACAAACTTTGAGAGAGAACTATGCGGCTTGGTCAATAAATACTATACAACAAGCAAATTTAATAGAGGCCGACCTTAGTGATATTAAAGATGACGAATATTATATTCCTTCAGGAGTGTATAGGACAAAAATTGATAGGGCGTTGGATGCATGTATTAATGCTTACGTATCTAGTGATGACCTTTGTTCAGATGAAAGATATGATCAATGTGTAGAAGATTGTCAATAAACAACAAAGTTTTTATTCTTACAAAACACAGTTAACATGGTGAAAAACCATGGCAGAAGAAGAAATTGGGGAAGTGACGCACTACTTTGACAAGGTAGAAGTAGCAGTGCTAAAGCTAAAAGGTTCTTTGAAGGTAGGTGATACTATCCATGTAAAAGGGCCTGCAACAGACTTTGAACAAAGCATCGATTCTATGCAAATAGAAAGGAAGCCGATTGAAGAAGCTAAACCTGGCGACGATATTGGACTTAAAGTGAAAGGTCCTGTTAAGAAAGGTGATAAAGTCTTCCTTGTTGTTTAATTTTTTCTTTTTTTTACGAAAGTTTTATTAATAATCTTCTTTTGATTTGTATTTGATGAAGCAGACGACGTTGACTAGCAAGAAAAGGAATAACAAGAGAAGTAGGGCAGAAGAGTTGGCTGAAGGGCAGCGAGCTATCTCTATTTCTGAGTTTTTTGAGAAGAATAGGCACCTTTTAGGTTTTGATAATCCTAGGAAAGCGTTGCTTACCACAGTGAAAGAAGCTGTTGATAATTCTTTGGATGCAGCAGAAGAGATGAAAGTTTTGCCAGAAGTGAGAGTTGTTATTGAGCCGACAAGGGATGAGAGGTTTAAAGTTACCGTCGAGGATAATGGACCAGGAATAGTTAAAGATCAAATACCGAGAATATTTGGTAAGTTGTTGTATGGAAGTAAGTTTCATAGGTTGAAACAATCTAGAGGGCAGCAAGGAATAGGAATTTCTGCGTCACAACTATATGGACAGTTAACCACAGGGAAGCCAATAAGAATTATTTCTAAAACAGGGCCAAGAGCGAAAGCGCATTACTATGAATTACATTTGAACACTAAAACTAATGAGCCAGAAATAATAAAAGAAGATATTAGAGAGTGGGAAAAAAAGCATGGAACAAAATTGCAGATTGAGTTGGAAGGAAGATATCATAAAGGGAAGTTAAGTGTTGACGAATTCCTACAACTTACAGCGATAGCGAACCCACATACCACCATTGTTTACAAAGCGCCGAACGCTGAGCCTGTAGAGTTTCCAAGGGCTAGCAAAGTTTTGCCTAAAGATTCTAAAGCGGTGAAGCCGCACCCCCACGGTGTTGAGCTAGGGATATTGATCAAAATGTTGAAAGATACTAAGTCTTCAACGTTGCAAGGGTTTTTATCGTCAGAGTTTTCTAGAGTTAGTTCTGCCAAAGCTAAAGAGATTTGTACAAAGGCAGGGTTGTATGAAAGAGCTAGGCCTAAACGTATAGCAAGGAATGAAGCAGATAATTTGTTTAAAGTTATTAAAACGGTTAAAATAATGGCGCCGCCGACAAATTGTTTAGCACCCATTAGCGAAGATCAGATGATTAAAGGGTTGAAGAAAGAGATTGATGCAGAGTTTTATACGGCTGTTACTAGGCCGCCGGCAGTTTATAGAGGGAATCCATTCCAGATTGAAGTAGCTATAGGATATGGAGGCAGTTTAGCTAAAGATGAACTGGCTAAAGTTATTAGGTTTGCTAACAGAGTGCCGTTGCAGCATCAGGCAGGAGCTGGAGCAATTACAAAGTCTGTACTGCAGACTGCGTGGAGAAATTATGGATTATCGCAAAGTAGAGGTGCGTTGCCAGTAGGGCCAGTTGTTATTATGGTGCACATGGCTTCAGTGTGGGTGCCATTCACATCAGAAAGTAAAGAAGCTATTGCGTTGTACCCAGAGATTATTAAAGAAATGAGGTTGGCGTTGCAGGAAGCAGGTAGAAAGTTGGGTAGTTATGTGCGTAAGCAAAGGAAGGCTGCGGATGAACACAAAAAGAAAAGTTATATTGAAAAGTATTTGCCGCATATTGGCATAGGGTTAAAAGAGATCCTAGAGTTAAGTGATAAAGAAGAAAAGGCTATGTTAGTGATATTGAAAGAAACGTTGGAGAAGTCTAGAAAATGAGTAAGAAGAAGTATGAAGGAATAAATGTTGTAGCTAGAATTAATAATTCTGCTAAAAAAGTTTATGAAAAGATTACTAAAGGTAAGAAACCGGAGATGACTTTCCCTATACGTTCGTTAAGTAATGTTACATATGATCCTAAGCAAGGACACTTTCAGTTGAAAGGAGCTACCAAAACTAGAACGCTTACAGTTAATACAGTTAAGTCTTTTGCGCAGACGTTGCGTATGATGGCGTTCTCAAAAGAAGTTGTGAATAAACAAGATATTGCTACGAAAAGGGAAGCGTATTATGTGTCTAAGAATTGGGGTGAGGCTAAGTTTAAAGAGCAGCCTGAATCGGACGCCGTTATGGATGATATTGAGGCTATGTTTGGAGTTAATAGGGAACAGTTGGGTTTTATTCCTGAAGAGAAAGGAGGAGATGTTGCAGGGAAGTTGATTGTTATTGATAAAGATCAAGATACGGGTAAAGAAATTAAGATTGATTGTACCAAGTTTGGATCAGGCGCATATTCTGTACCTAGTGATGTGGAA
>CAYTFL010000111.1:0-3198 GCA_964437105.1 Candidatus Woesearchaeota archaeon
AAATAAGAAGCATTAATCTCTTTAAGCAAACCCTCTGATCCGTACCTCCCCTTCAATAGATAGTGAAACCTTACTCTCTTTGAAGAAGAAAAGTGTTTAAGAGAATATGAGAATAAACTTTTACTTTCAAAACCAAATAGATTAGAAAAGCTTTTGTTTTTCTTGATACTAAAACCTTCCATCAATAAAGTCTTTGATAAGGTTGAACCAGAAACAAATGAACTTAAGGTGAGTATATTTACTTGGTATTTTTGTTTAAATTTATCAGTTAAGCGACCAAGAGAGTCTACAAGATCTAAAGAAGCCTTTTCTTGAGAGTTATCTATCAAAATACATAAATCAATATCATTAGGGTCAGTTTTTCCTCTCATATAAGAACCAAAAAGAATTACATCAATCACTTTATTCTTACTTATCCAAGATTTAATCTTCTTCTTTTCTAAAGATATGCTTCTTTGCACTCTTCAACCTCCTTCCAAGTTAATAATATTAACACAAAAAACTATTTAAGAGTTTTCGAAGAGCGTTAACTAGAATCCTTTAGATCTTGTGAGAAGTTTTTGAAGTAACTATCTTCAGCATCCTTTAACCAGTGCCTTACAATAGTGAGAATTACTTCATCCGGGATTCTATGATTAATGCTCTGAACCCTATATTTTACTGATGAATCTGAGAAAGACTTAGGAGTTATACCTATGAAAAAACCAACTGGTTCATTGTTTACTTGTCCCATCCGAATAACCTCATCATTTCTTTGAAAAACTCTTCAGATGCTCCAGGAGTAGTTGTTACAGATTTCCTTTCTGGTTTCTTTTTAGAGGCCATACACACTATAAGAACATAGAAATTAATAAGCTTTGCTCAAGAAAAATTGAAAAATTTTCAAAAAAAAGCGTAAGACTAATAATATCGAAAATTCTTAGAAATAGGGGAGAGGCATAGTGAAAAAAGGAATAAGCATTGATGAATTATTAGAGAAAACTAGAACATTTGTGAAAAAGAAAGGGATTAAACCTAAGAATGTGGAAGAAGCAATAAAACGCTCCAGGAAAAAACGGAACTAAGCTTCAATCACTATTTCTTCTTTCTTGTTTTGTTGAGTAAGAGCTTCAGCAATTAATGCTCGCTCCAAGTCAAGTATCTTCTTAGTAATAATACTCTCTGTATTCAATGTGAAAAGTTTGGTTTTTCCAAATCTCCTCGTTACCTTTACAATGTTATGGGCCTCTAACTCATCCCAATAGTTAAATAGTGAAGAACGAGAAATATTTGCACCGTTAGCAATGTCTGATTTAGTAAAATCTAAACCTTTATTCTCTACTAAAAAATCAACTACCTTAAATAAAGGCATATCTCCCGTTAATCTCAAAAGTAAAGATTTTTCTTCCATCTTGGTTTAGATTAAGGAAGCTGGGATTTATAAGATTTTAGAAAAAAATAAATAAAAAAGAAGAGATTATCTTCGCACAATTAAGATCAATGCTAAGATAACGATCAATACAGCCAAGATACCGAATCCTAGACGTAGTGCGGTTGAGTAGTCAGTTGTTTCTTCATCCTCATCGCCTTCATCATCTGCAACAACAACAGTTACTGAACTGTCATCGCCAGCGTCATCAGCAGCTTCTACTGCGTCAACATGGAAGTCAACAGATTCTTCAGCAGTGTCGTAACCTTGATTGTATTCAACCAATACTTCTAGAGTATAGTCGCCTTCAGCAGCATCTTCAGGTAGCTGGAAAGTCAAAGTAACGTCGCCGGAGTCTTCTTCGTCTTCGTTGTCAATTTCTTCGTTAGTTAGCTCATCTAGGTATGTAGAGGTTTCAATACCAAGTTCTTCGTTAGTAACGGTAACTTTGATATCTTCTTCCTTCTGGTCACCCATGTTTTCTAGTCTTACAGTAGCGGAAACGTAGTCGCCTGCTTCTGCGTCTTCAACTAAAACATCTTGGATCTCAACAAGGTGTCTGTCTTTACTTACCATAATTGTAGCTGTTTCTGTTACAACGTCAGTTGCATCGTAAGCTTGAACGTACAAGGTATATTCTTGCTCTGCTTCAAGGTCTGCAGGTAACTCTAAATCTAGAGTAACACCGTAGATTACACCATCTTCAACGTCAAACATTTCAGAGGTTTCTTGAACAGTTTCATACTCGTAACCACCGATCCAAGTCTTTAGACTTATATCAGTTGCTTCACCAGTACCTTCGATGTTCACTCGAACTGTAACTTCGTCTCCTCTTTCTACGTTGATTGCACTATCACTAGCGTAACTAATTCCTTCAATATAAACACTTGAGATTTCATAATTTGAACTCTCGTCTGCCATTGCTGGAACAGATACTAGACTAAGAACAATCAACATTGCTAGCATCAATTTTTTCATCATTTTATTTTACTCCTCCTTAAGGATTTGTTATCACTTGTGAATTAATCTAACGTATATAAATCTTTCGGTTGTGTTATGACTTTAAAGTGGTGTTTGAGGTCTTCGGGAGCAAAAAGGGGTTAAAATGAGCTCTTTTAGGCAAAAAAAGGGTAAATTAAGACCCTTAATTTAGGGTAATATAGAAGTAAACCTCTTGATCATTAGCACTTACAACGATCTGAGCCTCTTCAAATTCTTCAGAGATTGTGAATTCTTGAGTTATGTAAACCATACTACCATTACCCAGTTCAATGTCTCCTTCTTGAAGGTTATCATATAGTTCCCCATCTAGATATAATAGAACCTCATATTCGTAACTTTCTTCACCACCTTCATGATTTTCAATCACGAAAATGAAGGAATAGCTCTCATCTAGCTCTATTTCATAAGGTAAATTTTGATAATCCTCAAAATATAATAAGTGATAATCATTTTCCAAAACTAAACCCGAATTAATCAAAAGTAAACTAACTAAAAAGCAAGTACAAAAGATAATTAGAATGCCATAATCAGTGCGCTTTTTCATATTTATTGTACACCTCCAATTGTAAAGAATAGGATCTTATCTCCAGCATCATAGATACGATTTAATTCAGTAGTTACATCTTCACTTTCAATTAGAGATAAAAAAGTATTATCATTATCTAAAGATTCAGAGAAGAAGAGATACCTTAACAGTTTACTATAATGTAGATTAAGAGTATCACTAGACTCATCAACTAAAAGATAATAAGTGCCCTCAAGTTCCGAACTGTCTACTATCCACTCTG
>CAYTFL010000112.1:0-3143 GCA_964437105.1 Candidatus Woesearchaeota archaeon
GTTTAACCAACCTCTTCTCATCACCATAAACTCTAAGGAACCGTTCACCAATGTACTTAACCTTCTTCCCATTGATTATCACTTTACCACTATCACTAATAACTTCAATCTTATCACCTTGCTTACCAATAACAAACCCTACCCCTGGATGGTTAACTAACCGTGACACAAAGAACGGATATTTTTTTTCAATATCGCTAAGGTTCAACCTATTAGGACTATGATTAAAGTACAACTGTGCTAACGATGAAGAGTTCAACACTATCAACTGCTCCCTTTTCTTCCAATCAATCCTCGGATCTGGCTCTTTCTTAAAAGCTTGCTTCATCACTTGTAAAACTGCCCATGATAACCCTCTCAATGGCAAAGAAAAGTTCCTGTAATAATATCCTAACTTATACATAAAAAACTTACCTCTACCACTTCTCTCAGAATCACCCAACCCTATCTCTTTCGTAGAAACTTTACTTATTCTCTGCAAAAACTTATCAAAATGTTCATGATACAACCTATCAAAAGGAACTGCCGGCACTTGCCCATGATCAGAGATCACATAAAAGTCATACCCTTTTTCCATAGCCTTATCATACAGTTTTTTAACATTAGAATCAATATGTTTTAACAGACTAAAACTCGCTAACGACTCCGGCCCTCGATAGTGCGAAATCCAATCATAACCAATAAACGTTACATAAATGTAGGGCGACCCTTTATCCATATCAGACAACGCCGCCACCTTAGAGATTTCTCCAACTGCCGCGTTAGAAATCATACGGTATAACGGAAAGTATGGAAAAAAGAATGGCCAATTAAAATGTTTACCATAAGCCAAAGAAGTAATTATTCCTATAAAACTTTCATACAACTCAACAACAAAATCTAAAAAACTAAACCACGCAATCCTTAACGTAGCCTTCGGATTCTTAAACACCAACTTAATTACATCTCTTACTGTCTTTGAACCAGTATTAGTTTTATACAAATTAGCTATTGTAAGTACAGACCTTTCAGCCCCTGCACAAAACACGTTACCAATCGATGTTCCCCCTGTAAGTATTCCATAATTATTTTTAGATAAATGTTCTTCAATAGACCTAGCATCGTTACCGGAAGCCATACTATACTTCCTATGCTTTTTCTTATCGAGAAACCTAAACCCCGGTATATTTACATTATCATTATACATTATCCCTGCCTGCACAAACGGTGTAGTTGAAGGATAACCCGGATCAAACTTAGTCGCTTGATACTTTTTTAACAACTTTTTTATGAAAGGAATGTAACGAGTTTTCTTCAAATCTTTCAGAATTGAGTAACTAAGCCCATCAATCTGTACGATGATAAACTTATTCTTTTCGTTCTTAGGAAAATCTTTAAGTTTTGAACGTCGCTTAAGAAGGTTTAGTTTACTTAACTTCTTCCTTAACTCTTTCTTCATATATATAATGTACAAAAAAACGTATATAAAACCTTCGCTAACCTAACCACAAACTATATAAAGAAAGATTCTGGTCATTTCAAAATAGCGGGGTAGGACAGTCAGGAGTGTCCGTCGGGCTCATAACCCGGAAGTCGCTGGTTCAAATCCAGCCCCCGCTAGCATACCCTTTTTTTTACCTAACTCTTCCAAAATAGACTTATCTTTTCCAAATGTTTGGGATGCCTAAAACCAATAATTTTCTCCCATTGCCTAAAATTCTCCTTACCATTCAGCTCTATTCTGCTAATCAAATTAAATCCTTGCTTTAATCTAGGATCTATTACTCTATAATCATAAGTTTCATAAAAGGTAAAGCCATAACTTTTTAAGATCATAGATATCTCCCAAATAAAACATTTATTTCTTGAAGAGAAATTTAATACAGGATAATACGGCTTCTCCCTATATCTGCGCTTAAAACAAAGGCCACCATCAGTATCATAAACTCCTCTCAAAAAGCTCTTGACTAATTCATCATCAGAAAGAAATACTTTAGGTATACAAAGACCAGGATACTTCCTCCCTGAAGGCAAACCAATAACATCTACTAAATACTTTATCAAAGCCTTAGAGAAAAACTCAAACCCATAAGTTATCCCAGAATCATGATCTTTAACATTAACAGATATTCCAAAAACTTTCTCAAATGCTGGAGCAATTATTTGATGATAAAACTCCTTCTCATCTTTAGGATTTCCGACACATTTAATACAATACCTATATTTTTTCTTATCAAAAGAAATATGCCCATCTCCGGCAAATACTCCACAAAGATATGCTAAATCATCAGTCATCTTACTAGGTAATTTAAGGCCTTTTTCAAGATCCCTTTTACTAAATTTTATATCAATTCTCTCAGAAATACCCATTGTAAACTACAATAAAACAAACTTAAAAAGCTTTTTCCGAAAAAACTTGAAAATTCTTCAGAAAATCTGAAAATCTTCCAAAAAACCCAAAATCTTAAATAACTAATTACTATCCTCATTCGCATGGGGAGGAAATTAGCCACAATTATCTTATTATTCACTTTACTAATTATTACTCCTATCCAATCTGAAGACACTGAAATAGAAGCACAAGTTTTAGAACAAATTGAAACTCAAGAAGAAGTACCCATCCTTGTAGAACTTGAAAAAGATCCTGAAGATTTGAACAGAATTGAAAAATTTCTCGGCTCAGATGTAGAACTTGAACATTTATCAGGCAGCACTTACACAGCTGAAGTTAACGAAGAAGAACTTCAAGACCTTGTCAAAGACCCAAACGTACTTTCTATTGAAGAAGATGAAGAATTCCACGTATTTCTTTCTGACTCCGTACCACTAATCAACGCTTCAGTCGTCCACACTTTACTCAACGGCACTACTAACATAACAGGATTTGGCCAAAGCGTCTGCGTAATCGACACAGGAGTAAACTCTTCCCACCCTGATTTAAACGTTGTGGCAGAAAAATGTTTTTGCGATGCAACGGACTACGGTAGCGGCGGCTGCTGTTCAGACAACACAAACGAAGCCAACGACGCTGAAGACGACCAAGGCCACGGTACACACGTAGCAGGCATTGTCGCAGCCAACGGCACTAACGTCCTCGGCGTAGCACCTGACGCAAAGATAGTAGCAATGAAGGTAACTGACTCAGGAGGCTCAGGCTTATTCTC
>CAYTFL010000113.1:0-3117 GCA_964437105.1 Candidatus Woesearchaeota archaeon
AGAAAAATACAACTTTCTGCAGCAATTGAAGACATGGCTGATACAGTAGTAACACCAAGATTCCCTTTCTGCGCAAAAAAAGACTGTTGGGAATTTGGAACTAGGAACCAATTATTCGTTGACGGTGAAGTCCCACCTTATGCCGGATTCAAAATAATCACTGGCGATAAAAAGAAAAGTGATGTATTCGACTCTTACGGCGTTATCTGCAAAAGTTGTTACCAAGAACCTAAACTGGCTGAAGGTTTTGAAGAACCAAAACTAGACTTAAGCATAACTGATGAAGAAAGAGAATTCTTTGACAGGTTACAAAGTAAAGGTGTCGTACCAAGAAATATGAGAATTGAAGAGGTGTTATCCAAATGAAGATCGCAGTTATTGGCTCTCATGGAACGTTCAAAACAACTTTGATCTACTTCTTAGCTGGCGTACTAAAAGCTAAAGGTAAGAACGTAGGGATTCTAAGAGAAGTTGTTAGAGCTTGCCCTTATTTTAAAGGCGAACACGGTAGCGTTTTAGCACAAAACTGGATTCTACTAACACAAGCTCAATGGGAGCGGGAATATCAAGACATTTACGATTATGTATTTTGCGACCGGAGTTTAGTTGACAACTTTGTTTACGCTCAAGATGCTTACGATAAAGAAGAACAAACTTTACCTGATTGGGTCGAATCTTTTGTACTACACCACGCTAAATCTTACAACTTCCTTTTCAAAACTCCAGTCATGCCAATGGGTTTAGTTAAAGACGGCCAACGATCTGTTGACAAAGAATGGCAGATTCACATGAACAATAGGATAAAAAACTATCTTAACGATAAAGAGATCAAATATATCAACTTACCTCGCTCTGAGGCAGAAAACTTTGACGATATTGTAGAGTACGCAACTCGCCAAGCTAAATTCATGGCCAACAAAATCATTGACATGGACATTCAGACTAAGATTCTTTAATCAGGAACACTTTATCATTAAACCTAACTTTTTCCATTACAGGTACCGTAATATCATCACCTTTACCAACTTTTTCAACACTCTTCTCATTTTTGTAAATACTTTCCACTTTCGCTTCAACCACTCCCGTTGTTGGCCCAGTAATTAACAAATCATCACCAACTTTCACTTCTCCACTTTCTATAATAAACTCTGCCACTTTCACTTTAGAAAAATAGTTCCTAACTTTGCCAATATACTCTTTCTTCTTAGTAGCTTGCGACCCATACTCACCGCTCCACTCTTCTAAAGACTTTGCAAAATAATATCCTCCATGCCAAAATCCTCGGTTGTACACACTTTCCAACATTTTTATCCAACCTTCAACCTTTTCCTTACTAAAATCTTCAACCGCTTCCTTGTACACTTTAGTAACTGTGTAAACATATTCCGGCGCTCTACCTCTACCTTCAATCTTTAATATTGAAACACCCGCATCAATGATTTTATCTAAAAACTTAATCGTACAAAGGTCTTTAGGAGACATTACATACTTGTTATCTATAACTAATTCTTTACCTGTCTCATCATCAATAACTCTGTACGCTCTCCTACAATTCTGTAAACACGCACCTCTGTTCGCTGACGCATTATACGTTGCAAGGCTCATATAACATTTGCCTGAAATTGAAACACACAATGCTCCGTGCACAAAAATCTCAACCTCAATTAACTTACCGTTAGGCCCTTTAACTTCATCTTCTTTTATCTGCTTACAAATCTCTTTTATCTGTTCAATCGTTAACTCTCTTGCTAAAACAACCACATCAACAAACTGCGCGTAGAACTTTACTGCTTCAATGTTAGACACGTTAGCTTGCGTTGACAGATGCACTTCCAACCCTATAGACTTAGCATACTTCATTGCCGCAACATCGCAAGCTATTATCGCAGTAATGTTCGACTCTTTCGCCACATTACAAATCTCTCTCATCAACTTTAGATCATCATCATACAATACAGTGTTAAGCGTAAGATAACTTTTCATATTATTCTCTTCACAAATTTTGGCAATATTTCTAAGATCTTCCAACGTAAAATTGCTGGCAGCCCTGGCTCTCATATTCAACTTCTCAATTCCAAAGTATACAGACTTAGCTCCAGCCTTGATCGCCGCCCTTAACGCTTCATAGGACCCTACTGGTGCCATAATTTCTATGTTTTTCATAAGGAAAACTGCATTACTTCTGTATTTAAACCTTTCCCCACAACTTTTATAAAACACTCAACTTCTCTAAACTTATGGAAAAAGCTATAGCTTTACTCAGTGGTGGCATAGATTCTCCTGTAGCGATAGCTAAACTAAAAAACAAACTAGACATAACAGCGATCCACTTCCACCAAATGCCTTTAACTAATGAAAAGGAAGTAGAGAAAGTAAAGCAATTATCAAATAAACTAAACATAAAGGTCCATATCATTCCCTTTGTAAACGTTTTCAAAGAGATCGTAGAAAAGTGTGACCATAGACATTATTACGTTTTATCCAAGATACTAATGTTTCAATATGCAGCAAACCTAGCTAAGAAAGAAGGAGCTAAATACTTAATCACTGGTGAAAACCTAGCACAAGTCTCTAGCCAAACTTTATCTTGCATGAGAGCCATTGATGAACAAGTAAACCTTACTATTCTAAGACCTTTACTAACTTGGGATAAGCAAGAGATAGTTGACAAGGCTAAAGAATTGGGCACTTACGACATTTCTAAAGGCCCAGAGATCTGTTCCTTATTGGGTCCAAAGAACCCTGTGACTAAAACTAGTAAAGAAAAGGTACAAAATGAGCTAAACAAACTCACTCTTCCTTAACACTCAACCATCCAAACTCTTCCTTCAACTTTTGTCGAACTTTCTCAATTTGCCTTTCCACGTCTTGATATTGGTGCGCAGCTTCTTGCTGACTAGAATTCTTAATAGCTTCTTGCATCCTATCTAGCATTACACTCATGTCTGCTAAATCTCTCTTCAGAGCTTCGATCGGGTCTGTAACCATAATATAATAATATCCTACTCATTTTTATGCATTTTGGTAAACTATATAAACCTTTGACTGATTTTAGAACCTTATGCCCCAGTGGCTTAGCCTGGTATAGCACAGAAGAAATTCGCTAAGTTGCTTGGT
>CAYTFL010000114.1:0-3033 GCA_964437105.1 Candidatus Woesearchaeota archaeon
CGAATGTTAAAGAACTATCTAAAATTACTGAAGATTTGAAAGGTAAAGAAAAACCTAACCAGCCCCTATAGAACCAGAAACGAATCTTACTAAGAATGCAGCCATAACTAATAAGAAAACCATTCCCATGACCTTAGGTGTGAAAAGAATTTCTCCAATGCTCTGCATTAAATCACCAGTCTCACCCTCGTCAGGAGTTGTGATGTCGTGGATTTGTTCACCGTAAACTTGAGTAAAGGCGTAACCAAAAATTCCTATAGATACAATAAATATTGCCCAAAATACAGTTTGATTATCTCCAAAGACGTCGGCAACGACTTTTGAGTCCACACCCATAAACAGGAATATCAAAACCAAGAATATCAAAAAGATTAGTAAAATGATGAACCAAGGAGTTATTAATGAAACGATCTCACTTACTTCTGGAACCAAGATGAAAAGTACTGATACACAGAAAGCTATTAGTGCGTTCGCCCAGTGTTTCTTTCCGAAAAAACCAGTTTTCTCTAGTAACGCCCAAACTACTACTGCAACAAAAGCGAATACAAAGAAAGGTACGAAGTATTCAAGAAGGCCTACATCAAGCATGGAAGCCATTTACCTACCACCCCCGAATTGTCCAGGGAGACCCTTTAATGCATCACCAATCTGATCAACAAATGAAGGTTCTTCAGGATCGGCAGTAATCCATGCGATGAATACAAAGAAAATTCCTATACCGATCAGTAAACGCCAATCATCACCGCTAAACATTAACCAATCAGGAATTTCAAGACCCAAAGGTTCTGAAGATGAGATGAATGCTATTATTACTCCACCAATTGCTAATAACATAGCTAAACCACCGAACCAACCAGTAAAGCCTGTTGAACTTTTAGGAGTTAAAACAATTCCAACTAACAATAGTATTACAACTATCACTAAAGCCATTAAAGATATTTGTGGTAAAAAGTCATTCATTACTGTAACAATGGCGTCGGTACGCACTACTAAGAAAGCCATGATTATAGCAATAATAGCGTTAAACTTCTTACTTTTCTCGCCAAAAATGTTTATCTTTTGAAGTATTGCAAAAGTTATTGTAAAAATGAGTAAGAAAGGTAAAGCTACCTCATAAAAACCTATATCTTCTAAGCTCGCGATTACGTCGCTAAAGTCATATCCCATTAGTCTTCATCTCCTCCACCTTTCTCAATACCAAATACCCAAATAATAACTCCAAATACCATTCCAACGAATACAATTATTATAAACACTTCGTTACCAATGCCAGTAATGTAGTCCCATATCGGCTCTAACCAACCAAACGATTGGAAAAATATGCCTACAACGGCTAAAACGAAGACAATAGCAATAGGTTGTTTCCAACCCGAAAATGAGTCCATGAAGTTGAATTCTTTTTCGCTAGATGCAAATGAACCGACTAGCATTAGGAAAGAAACAATGGCTAAAAGGCTTAAAGCTACCATTGGAAGAGATTCTTGAATAGAAGTGACAATCTCTTTTGCAGCTAATACAAAGAAAGCTATAACAAAGGAAACCATGGCATTAATATTCTTTTTAGGATATTCTTTATCACCAACTTTCTCAGTGCCAAATACTTTTGTTTTCTCTAAAATACCAAATACTATTGTAAACACTAAAAGGAAAGGAAGGACTACATCAAAGAAACCAAGGTCTTGAAGAAATTCGACAGCTCCTCCTAACACAGTATCTCCCATAACGAGTAGATAGACTATGCTAATTTATAAAAGTATCGTAATTAATAATTAAAAGTCGTCTTGCACTTCTTCTAACTGTTCATCATAACTAGGTACAGCATTCTTAGAAATGATCATTATATCACCAACAGCTTTAACAAGTTGATGTGGTACAATAACACCGCGAGCACCGCTAAGAATTTTCGTTAAAAATGAATTACGAGTTGCTTTAATTCTCCAGCCAGATACTTTATTTCCAGCCAAGATTGCTTCTTCTACATCGCCAAAATAATCGCCAGAATCTGTGAAAACTTGCATATTGTAAGCGTCTGTTACGTTTTTAGTTTTACTTGCCATGCTAGGAATCCTCCACTGAAATAGGTAATCTTTTAAGCATTTAAATACTTTTCTTTCCTTCATGATAGAGTATCAAAACTTAACATTGATAGGAACTTCACATATATCTCCAGAAAGTGTCAAGTTAGTTGAGAAAGTGATTATGGAAAAAGAGCCGAGTTTTGTAGCATTAGAATTGGATAAAGGAAGGTTACAAGGGTTATTAGAGAAGAAAAGAAGACGGTTGAAGATAAAATATATCAAAAAAATTGGTGTGAAAGGGTTTTTATTCACTCTATTTGGAGCATGGGTGGAAGAAAAGTTAGGTAAAATGGTGAAAACTAAGCCTGGTAGTGAAATGAAGAAAGCTGTGTTTGCTGCAGCGAAAATTAAAGCGAAAGTTGTTTTGATTGATCAAGAGATTAATGTTACGATTAACAAACTGTTTAAGAATCTAACGTGGAAAGAAAAAATGAGATTCGTTTGGGACCTTATTAGTGGCCCTTTTTCAAGAAGATATAGGATAGATTTTGACCTGAGAAAAGTGCCTTCAGAAAAGATGATTGAAAAGATGTTAGAGCTAGTTAAGGGAAGATACCCTTCCTTCTATAAAACTTTGATAACCGATAGAAATAAGTATATGAGTCGAAGGTTGAATAAGTTGATGGAAAAATATCCTGATGAGCAAATTGTTGCTGTAGTTGGAGCAGGGCATGAGAAAGGGATAATTGAGATATTAGAAAAACTTAACGTCGCTTAGTTCTTTTCTTTTTAGTTTTCTTCTTAGGCTTCTTTTTAGTCTTTTTCTTTGTAACCTTTTTCTTTCTTTTCTTCTTTTTAGTAGTCTTTTTCTTTACCTTTTTCCTCCGAGTAGACTTCTTGGGTTTACGACCTACTTTAGGAGTCTTTTGTACCAAGAATGCCAATACAAGGATAACAACCAACATTGTTAAGCCAGTTATCCAGTATACGGAAGAAGTAGATTCGTCTTCAGGAG
>CAYTFL010000115.1:0-3027 GCA_964437105.1 Candidatus Woesearchaeota archaeon
CAGTTTCAAAACTCGAAGAACCTCTTCCACCGTTCAAATAACCACCATTATAACCCAACTCATAAAAATACTCTTCAACAGTTTCTTCAACACACTCTTCCACAGCCTCACTCGCTTGATCCAAACTTTCAATGGTCGCCAATTCTGCGCTAACATCCCCATCTTGCACTGCCAACCCATAAAACAGTATTGCCATACCTAAGAACAAAATTAACCCAACTATCACTAACAACGTAACCTGCCCTTTCCTGTTAACAGTATCCATCATCTTCCTTATCCTCTAAACAATCCTCTTCCTCATCAGTATTAGGCGTAAAAGCCTTTAAAGTGTTAAAGCTCAAAGTGCCTTCATCATAAGTTAATTCCTTACTTTGTAATTCTGAAACATAACTTTCCATCACTTCAGAATATAATTCACTAACTGGATAAAAGTAAACTTGATCCTTAGTCTCAGTAACTTTCCAATGTCCAATATAAGCTTCTAATAACTCATCATTACCATTCCTAGGTTTAACATTGTTAACTGTCAAAGTTTTTGTTAAAAAGTCTGCCGTAACAACCGTGCTCGGATGCAATGACTCATACAAAGTTACCCCATCCTGTAACACTATCACTTCTCCTTCAGTGTAAAGCACATTATCTATCAAAGTAGCCTGACAATCTTCATCTTCTTCCGTACAAATAACGTACTCATCATTCTCTTCATTAATAATTGTAATGTTCAAATCCGTTGTATAACTTTTTTGCGAGAAAGTTTTATTCTTGTACAAAATACCTTTCTTTATTCCCGTATCCGTTACAGTAACCTCAGACCGTTCTTCGCCAGATTCCAAAGTTTGCTGGATATCTTCATCTTCATACGTTAAGATTCCATCCGTCACTTCAAACACTCCATCGCCGTACACAGCGTAAATCGAATCATTCTCTGTAGCAGTAAACTCCTGCGTCGCACCATTATCATACTCGGTAGATGCAGTAACACCTTCAGACATAATGTTTAGCAGGTAGTCTAAAGCATTGCCAGTAGGCGACGTTTCAGTAACTTCAATAGTATCACCCTCACTCATGTCAAAGTACATGTCAAACAAAGAATTTTGTATCTTTAGTAAAGAAGCGTCAGCGTTCGCAGAGAAAATTCCTCCTGTAATCACTCCATTTTCTATGTTCGCTGTTCCGGTGTAACCAGTTATACCATCACCATCTGCATCATAGAAAGCGTTTTCTGAAGTGTCTAAATCCATTTGGCCAGTTGTATCTTCAGTTGCAACTAAATCTCCGGTCTCATCCTTAAGATCTTCAGGATCTAATTCTGGAAGTTCTTCTGCTTCTTCATCAGCTCCACCACCAAATATGTCATCTTCATCTTCCTCACCAGATCCACCACCAAATATATCATCTTCTTCATCCTCTCCTTCTTGAGACTCAGCTATTGCTACTCCAAATAATAAAAGAACTAATAAGATCGCTAACATTCCTCTTTTCAAAATATCACCTTTATTATAAGTAAACTTCTTAGTTTAAATAATTACCTACAAGATCTCGCATGTTCAGAAATTCTACCTGGCAAAGCTTCCTTTGCTCTTCCTAATAAAGATTTATCCTTCGGAGCAGCTCCATTAATTTTGTAAACACGCTCCCCATTACAGAACATAACTAAAGAAGGTCTCTTCCAAACCCCATAAGTTTCACTTAGATAAGCAGAAACGTCATCAGAACTCATTCCTTGTTGTATTAGATCTTGAGTATCCATTCTCAGATATTGTCCAGATTCACTTCCTAATACATTCATAGCGTGTACTAGAATCTCAACACCCATATCATGATACTCTTGCCCTTCTAAAGTCGAAGGTCTTGAAGTATAAATAAACAAAGTAGAGAAACCTTCACCTACACTTGAACTAACATCAGCATCTTCAACTAATGGTAAGCGTGAAAAAGCGGCTTCATACCCATCACCAGCTTCCACAGGCATAGCTAACACTCCTAACAGCCCAGCACCCAAAATTTTGGTTCTAACACTCATTTTTCTATATATTTTAACGCTAAAATGCTATATAAACTTGTCGATTGTCACTCAGAACCAGTTCCTTCTTAAGAATTATTAATATAAAGAAATTTTATATACCCCATCTATAAAACAGATTCTAAAATGGTAGAACCAATAAGATATACAAAACTAGTCAGTCCAAGAGATTGTGAGAAAGTAGTAGATGCAACAGTTTTAGAACCTGTTGATAACATTTTTAGAGAAAAAGGGGGTAAAAACTACAAATTAGATAAAGGAAATAGTTTTTTTGGTTTCAGAGGTTTTAGTGAAGAAACACACCATCGATTATTAGCTGATTACCAAGAATTAGGTCAAGAAGTAGACGATAATATTACAGGCCAAAGAGTAAGACTTTATTTCCATGGCGGACTTGTTGCAGCTATTGAAGCTATTGTTTAATTTTCTTTTCTGAACCCTCTCTCCTTCTTAAGAATTATTAATATAAAGAAAATTTATATACAAAACTTAAATTCCAAAAAGCATGCAAGCTAATCTTAACGGTAAAAAAGGAATCTTTGTTTCTATTGACAGAATAAACAGTTACAAAAGAAACAACAAAATTAATATGCAACTTCGCATTGCTGAAGGCAAAGTTGTACCTAACGGTGAAGGCCACCCTCCATTCTTAAGAGAATCCGGGTTCTATTCCCAACAACCTAGAGACCGCCACTATGGAAAATGGATCGCAGAAAGAGGTTTAGGCGTTGGCATAACTTTCAATTATACTGAAGGAGAAGATCTCGATCAAATATTCTTATGGGACTCTAGCGCCCAAGCAAGACTTGTAAAAAAATTGGGCAACCATTACCTGACAGACAATGGCATGAACTTATTCCCTGAAGGCCATAGCTATGAAAGGATTTCTAAACCCCAAGGATTTGAAGGTGAAGCTAGGGAACAACTTTTCGCATATATGACAGAATTAGCAAGGGAAGAATTAGCCCTAAAAGGAGAACTTCCACACATAGTGATTCAAGAAC
>CAYTFL010000116.1:0-3025 GCA_964437105.1 Candidatus Woesearchaeota archaeon
CATAAGCATTCTTTTCTTCAAACGACATAGAGTTCCAATTACTAGGCTCCGCCAACCCTAGCTGATTAAAATACTCTGTTAGATCTCCTGCACTACCTTCATACTTTCCATTAGAACCAGGTGACAAACCTAAACTTGCAAGATAATCATGCCTCTCAGTTCTCGACCAAGATGACCATTCTGAGGGCTTATCCATTCCAATCTCATTAAATATCTGATCACCACCATCTGCAGACACACTTCCTACTAACAATAAAACAAATAAAACGACTAATAATTTCTTCATAGAATTAAGAAAAACTCACAACTATAAAAAACCATTGCAAGAAAAACTTAAAAACTTCCTCATCCAACAAACTCCCATGAAAGACTATGGCATTTACTTTTGGCTACACTTAATAGTCATTCTTACAGCTTTCTGCTTCCCATTTCTAATTGACTACAGAATCATCCTAGGATTAATAGTTCTATACCACATCCAGCTTCATTTATTCAACGGCTGCATTTTATCAATAGGCGAATTCCATTGTAAAGATAGAAAAGAAACCTTTTACCACCATTATCTAAACAAGATAGGAATTAAACTTACAGTAAAAAGAGCTAACCTTCTCGCAGACTACATTCTTCCTGGAATAATCATAGTAGTTGCAATAATCTACCAAGTTATCTTAAACTATTCTCCATTAATCATCTAACTATTCATACAAAATTTCTTCATGGAAATAAGCTAAATAATTCTGGAAACCTTCATTCAACGCAACAACTTCCTCCACACCTGTATTAGTTGTAACATCCAGATTTTCATCATTAATCAAAACATACTCTCCTTCCTCATTAACCATTCCATATATCCACTCTGCACTACTTCCCACAAAGTATATCCTTTCATCAGACTCAAACTCCTCACCATACAATTTTTCAAACAATATACTCTTCATATCCAAATGGCTCGCAAAGTCACTATTCTCACTATCTTCCATATCTTCCGCACAAACCATCATAGGCATATGATAGTAAACAATATCTTCAGGATCTTCCCTCACTCCATGATCAGCCACTATTACAAACAACACTTCATCAGAAACTCCTTCCTCCTTTAACCGACCATACAACTGGTTAAAGAACTCATTATAGTAATCAACCTGCTCAATCCCTTTCTCCTGCTCCCATATTGCCACATGCCCATAAATCATCTCATGGAACATAAAGACTTTATCATTATCTCTAAGCAACTCAACCATTGTATCGAGCGCCATCAAATCTTCACACCCACTATCGACTTCACTTATATCTAAACAAACATACCTACCTCTATCAAAGTCCCACCTAGTATACACATCAGTCCACTCATCTTCATTAATCAAGAACGGATTATCATTGAAGGTCGCAACAAAATAGGTCGAAAAATCATTCGCATTAAAATGTCTAACCAGATTATTGTTCTCTCCTTCCATATGATCAAGGTCTATATCATTCGAATAAGCTCTATAAGGGAAAAGGTTAGAGTAAAGCATCGCATACAAGCTAGGGTAACTATCCAAGTTAGCAGTATAATAATTCTCATAACTTTCACATCCAAGGTTATTATTATTCCACAACACTTCATCGCCTGCAGAATTCCTTAGATACATATCATAGTCAACCGATTCCATTACTAAAACTACAACCTTATCATAATTAGTTCCATCTTTACTCTCAATACTTTCTAACCTTTTATCCAAAAAAGAGAAATCATTATCCCCATAATCTTCCCTAGGATCAACCAAATGATCAATCAAATCATCATACGGCGACGGCTCCAAATTCTTAATCTCTTCACCAATAGAATAAAACACAGGGTTGATTCCTGAATGCAAGATAGACATTATGAAAAGCAACAATAAAACAACTCCAAGTCCTCTCAACACATTCTTATGAGGTCTATTAGGAATGTACACTGATAGAAAGTACACACCTACAATCAGTAAAGCGACCATAAACAAAAAATCTAACTCAATAAAGTTTGATAAAAAGAAAGAGGACAGTCCAAAATCAACACTAAAGATATTAATCGGATAATCCATCAAGTCTATTATATATTTAGTGTAAATCCCTGCCATAAAGAACAAAACAGTTTGTACAACATAAAACGAATATTTCCAAAGTTTCTCCAACTTCCCTGTATTAATCAACCACTTAAAAACAAAGTATACACATACTAACAACACTACATCTTGCACAAAAGACATTAAAAAGAGCATCACTCTTCCTTTAAAATTATACATTAAGAAATAGAACACTTTGGCTATGAACAGAAATATGATAAAGTTAATAGTAAGTCTCCAATTAAAGTCTTCAAACTTCCCCTTTTTCAAGTTCTCTAAAAAACTCATTACCCTACTATTGTAAGCCTAGTTATTTAAAACTTTCCTTCAAAACCAGCTAAAAGGATTCCAAAGCGACAAAAGGAAAACCTATATATACTTAACAAACAATCTCTTCTTTTATGGGAATAATCCATTTTTTAAAAAGTCTCTTTGCAACGCCCTCTAAAGATTTAGGTGAAGAAATTGATCCAAAAGATTTAGCTAAGATTCAAAGGGACTTAAAGAAGATAAGAAGTAGGATTAAAGAATTAAAAAGACATCCTTGGCTAAATTATAGAGTTATTAAAAAAAATTACACCTCTCCTAAAATGAAAGTTGGAGATAAAGTTAATCTTAGAAAAGGAGAACATGCATACTTAATGGGTTTAAGAGATTTAATTAGTTCTTTTTTATCTTCAAAGGATAAAGATTCTTTTAAAGCTGCATTAAAGGAATATAACGCACCCAAATATCTTTTAAAATATGCGGTTTGATTTAGAAAACCTAGCCAGGATTAATAACAGCTACGCTGGTTTTAAACTTTAATGCCTTCCAACAAATGACCAAGCCCTTGAGATTCTAAATCTCTTCCCAGGTCTGCCCAATCACTAAATCCTCCTTCAACATTATAATCTGCAGCCTTAAGATTATGCTTTGCCTTTTCTATATGTTCTTTAGAA
>CAYTFL010000117.1:0-2983 GCA_964437105.1 Candidatus Woesearchaeota archaeon
GGCGCAGGCATGGGCTCACAGTTCCTCGATGACTTAAACCAAGCCAATGCTCTGATCCATGTAATAGACATTTCCGGCAGCACCAACGAAAAAGGCGAACCTGTTGACCCTGGCTCTTACGACCCTGCCAACGATTTAAGATTCTTAGAGAAAGAACTAGACATGTGGTACCTAAGAATATTAAGGAAAGGTTGGGAAAAATTTCTAAGAACTCAAGCCGCAGAAAAGGGCGAAATCTTCAAAGCCATCGCCAAACAAATGTCCGGTTTAAGAGTCACCGAAGATATAGCAAAAGAAACAATAAAAGAATTATCTTTAAACGACGACATAGAACAATGGAACGAAGAAGACATACTTAACCTTGCTTCTGCATTAAGAAAAAGGACCAAACCTATGATCATTGCAGCTAACAAAGCTGACATAAGTACTGGCAAAGAAAACTTTGACCGTTTACAAAAAGACTTCCCTGACTACACCATCATCCCTTGCTCAGCCGAATCAGAGTTAGCATTAAAGGAAGCAGCAAAACACGATTTAATTGACTACATTCCTGGAGAAAAAGAATTCACTATCAAAGGCGACCTTAACGACAAACAAAAGAAGGGTTTAGACTTTATTAAAACAAATGTGTTAGACAAATATGATCATACTGGCGTACAAAAAGTGTTAGACAAGGTAGTCTTCGACATATTAGAACGCATCGCAATTTTTCCTGGCGGCGCAAACAAACTCGAAGATAAGGACGGAAACGTCCTTCATGACTGCTTCTTACTAAAGAAAGGCAGCACAGCCTTAGACTTCGCTTTCTATTTACACTCTGACATAGGTAAAGGTTTTATCAGAGCTATAGACGTTAAAACTAAAAGAACTGTCGGAAAGGATCACCAACTAAAACACAGAGACGTCATCGAAATCATCACAAAGGCATAATTACTTTACAGCTATAACTTCTTTCACTTTCCTAAACTTTTTCTCTTTTTCACCAAGAGCATGTAACTGCACCATATCAAGAACACCTTCTTTACAAACATCACATCTCCATAACTCATATTTCACTCTACCAAAATCTCCCTCTCCTTTAGACAACCTTCCCTTATCACATAAAGGGCAGCGTTCTCCCTCTAAAGATTTGTACTCGCCATAATATACTCCTTCCTTCTTCATTTTTCTTTTCATCTTAATTTCCTCTTGCACAAATAATATTTAAAACTATTGTCCGAAAAAACCTGAAAGATTTTCAGAAATTCTGAAAAAACATAATTATTTAAACTTAACACCTTTCTACATACTTATGGGATTTGCTAGAAGAAAGAGCGATAATCAATCTACATGGTTCTCTTTTCATTCTTCCGATGAATCAGCCGAAGCTTCAAGAAAAGACAGGGGAAGAACTCCTTTAAGAGCCTTCGTAAAAATCAGAGCAATCATTTCCTGGTGGGAAGTTTTAATCGAAAGGGAAGATCAACCAGTTGGCAGCTCATTCTTACAAAGTTACACAGGAATTACTGAAACCAACGGCCCTCTCCCTATGAAAAACATAGAAATGTTACTAAATGACGCAATCAAATACTTAGAAAAAATAGTCTCCAACTTCGTTACCATCCACAATAAATACCAAATAAACTTAGTAAATGACATAAAACAACTTTCAGTTGTTAGACACATCTATGAAACCCTCTTAGCAAGCATCAAATCTAAACACCCGTTACCAAGGAAAGAGATCATAAGAAAGATAACCAATACTCTTCCTACATTAAGAAACATAGCAGACAAAGACCCTTTAGTCATTTTGGGAAAACCAGAGTACCTTAGAAGAAGAAAAGTCGCTTAATGCACTTTTCTATAATCATTAGCCCTTTTCAACAACTCTTTCGCCTCTGCAAAACTAATTTGGTTCATCGCTTCTTCATACTTCAACCATTTAAACTCAGTATGCTCTTCAGACAACTTCACACCTTTGCTCGGCGCCTCTCCTAAAAAATATACAACTTCTTTAAACACAGTTTTTCCTGCTTTCTTAAAAAAATACGACTCTTTCTCTTTAAACTCTTGCGCAATGAACACACCTTGTATACCAGTTTCTTCAAACACTTCTCTTCGCGCTGCATCCAACAACTTTTCACCGGTATGCGGCTTCCCTTTGGCAAACCCCCAATGTCCAGCATTATAATGCAATAACAGCCACTCATCTCCTGAAAACAATATAATCCCTACTGAAAACTCTTTCGGCATCAATCTAGAAAGTTTTCAATTTATTTAAATCTTCACTTGAATATAGTCTTTACCTTAAAAAAACTTTTAAATGGAAACACCAAGTGATAGTACGATGCGACTTGGCCTAACTTTCAACGATGTCTTGGTCGTACCAAAAAGAACACCTTTAAATTCTAGAACTGAAGCAAACTTAAAGACAAGGTTTACTAAGAATGTAACATTAAACAACCCTTTGGTCAGTTCCAACATGGCCACAGTCACTGAACACAAGATGGCCATCGCTATGGCACGCAACGGTGGTTTAGGGATAATACATCAATTCTCCACGATTCAAGAACAGGTTGAAGAGATTAAAAAAGTTAAACGCAGCACCAGTTACATTATAGAGAATCCCTTAAGCATCTCTCAAGAAAAAACAGTAGGCGAAGCAATTTCTTTAATGCAAAGTGAAGAAGTAACCAGTTTACTTGTAATGCAAGGCAACATGTTAACAGGCATCTTCACTCCCAGAGACTATCTATTTGAAGACCGAACAAAGTTAGTAAGAGAAGTCATGACTCCCAGAGAAAAGTTAATCACTTCTTCTTACGGCACTTCGTTAGATGAAGCCAAACACATCTTACATAAGCACAGGATAGAAAAACTACCTTTACTAGAAAACAATGAAGTTAAAGGTTTAATTACTACTAAAGATATAAGAAAATTAGAACATTGGCTCGATGCAGCACGTGATAAGAAAGGAAGGTTATTGGTAGGCGCCGCTGTCGGC
>CAYTFL010000118.1:0-2969 GCA_964437105.1 Candidatus Woesearchaeota archaeon
AGTTTATCATCAGCAGCTGCTAAGTCTACAGCGCCGCCCCAGACCATGCAAGCGTTGGTTTTGTTTACAACTTTTACTATCTGTTTTTTTGATAAAGATACGGGGGCTAGGACTTCGACAGTGTCAGACGTTCCGCTAGGTGAAGTGATTGCGCGTGATGAAGTCTTAGGGAATTTGTAGCCTAAAGATGCAATAATAGGAATAACTACCATAGTTGTTCTGTTGCCGCCGACTCCTCCAATACAGTGTTTATCAATTACAATCTTGTCTTTGAACTTGAGTTGTTCGCCATTATTTACTATAGCGTCTGTTAGATAGACTGTCTCTTTCAGTGATAAGCCTTGAGTGTAGCAAGCGGAGACGAAGTAAGTTAGTTCTACTGCAGAAAGTTCATTATCTACAATGTCTTCAACCAAAGTGTTAATCTCTTCTTGGTTAAGTTCTTCACCTTCTAACTTTTTCTTGATATATTGAAGAGATATTGGGCGTTCAGCGATGCTAACTTCAACGTGTGTGCCTTCCTTAACATCAAGTTCTTTCAAAATTTCGTCAAATAAACCTATCTCATCTTTCTTAACTCCTTTAGAAGAAATGTCGGCCACGCAGTGAGTTTGTTGTTTACCTTTTAACCGTTTAATGTTTAACCTGTCCGTAGGGTAAAGGCCTAACTTGTTTGCAGTGTTTTGATGTAATACTGAGATGAATGGACCGCCAGTCGATAAGTTCACCGCTTTTACTTTAAGCTTCATGTTTCATTTCCAGATAAATTTCTATGGTTAGTTCTAAGAGTACTAAGATTAATGGGCCGATGATTAAACCGATGACGCCGAAAGCTGCTAAACCGCCCAATACTCCAACTAAGATGATGATAGGATGGATGTGGCCTTGCATGCCTAAAATCTTTGCGCGAACGACTGCGTCTAACAAGATTGTTAGTATTAGTAAACCGAAGATGGCTATGCCGATAGCAGTCGTAGTTTCTCCCATCAAGAAGTATATGATTGCCATTGGACCCCAGACTATGGTTGGGCCTATTGCTGGCAGTAATGCGACTAAGCCGACCAGTATACCCCAGATTAAAGGAGAGTTTACGCCTAACAGATAAAAGCCTATGCTAGCGATGATACCTTCAATCAAAGAGATTGCTATCTCACCATAGAATAAAGATTTGATGGTAGTGTCAAACTTTTTTAGGATACGTTTCTTATGTGATTCGCTCATTGGCAAAGCTTTCTTAACAGTTTCTAAGACTTGCTTACCGTCTCTTAACGCGTAGAATAAAACGAAGATGACGATTACTAGTTTGATTATAAGGTTAGGTATTGATAGTAAGAAGTTTGAAACTTTGCTGAGTAAATAGTCTGCGCCGGCTTGCGTTGTCTCTTGGATGTATTGTTCAGTTTTTTCGCCAATCTCAAAGTTTAAAGTTTCACTGATTGTGTCTTTAATTGCTTCAATGTCAGTGTTTTGGTAGAAATTTGTTGCTTCAGTTAGAAGCACGTTGGCTAAGAGTAAGAATGGAATGATACAGATTAGAATGATTAAGCCAGTTACCAAAATGGCTGAGATTGAATCGTACTTAGTGTATTTCCTTAACCATTTGTGGACAGGGTAGGCCATGAAGGCCAAAACTAGGGAGCCGATGATCACAGTGATGTAGGGTCTGACTACTATGAAGGCTAAAATTACTAAAAGAATTACTAAAGCGTACTTGATGTAGTTGTTAATCTCTTTTTTCACAGCATTTATGTAGGTAGTTTAATATATAAGATTTTTGCTTCATTTTTGATTAATAGGTGTTGCTCTCAAGAAATTTAGAACTTCTAAAGGGTTTAATCTGTAATCAACAAGAAATTTTTGACTTTTAACAAAGGCGTGTCTCCAGTAATGAGTTTGTGGTGCATCTTCATGTCTAGGTTCGAATCCTTCGTGAACGTCACTAAGAGTGACTGGGGCAACTATTAGAGAGTCAATGCTGTTAAAAGTTTGAAGTTCAGCCATGATCTTTCTCACTGGTAAATAATATTTAAGACTTATGATTATGGAATCATTTTAACAACACTATGACTTGAATATTTTTATGATGGTATTTTCAACTTCTTCCATTTTCCTAGCTCTTATAGTGCCAATTTTGTATAAAAGAATTTTTTTGTTTGCAGTGAATATTTTGTTGGATCTAATGTTGCTTGTGTGCTTTAACACTCCCTTTTCGAAATCATTCTTTTCTAAGCTAATTGCATATGAATCTTTTCTTTCTTTACTTGTTATTTGGCAAAGAATAACATCTTCACCTTGTAAGTTTGTTGCAACTAAAGCTGGCCTCTTTTTTGCTGTTGTTAGATCAGAAAATGGGAATGATAGGACAACAACATCTCCTTTTACAGGTCTTTCCATGCTTCTTCGTCTTCTTTACTGAGCCAATCTTTGGCCAAGGCTTGTTCGCTGGCTAATGCTGGAAACATTTTTTCACTCACATCTTTAATTGGTCGAAGCTCTACATGATCTTCAAAGGCAAGAATTACTATCTTTTCCCCAACCTTAAATCCTTCTATCTCCCTAATATCCTTTGGGATTGCAATTTGCCCTTTGCTTGTTATGGTTGTACTTCGCATTTCTATTAGTTTCATCTTGATTCCTTACTTGTAAGAAAAGTAAGAATCTTTAATAAGTCTTTCTGTTTTAGACGACCTCCTTACTTCTTTATGTGCTGTGAATTTTTATAAGATTTTTCCAAAAAAACTTGAAAATTTTTCAATAAAATTGGAAAATCTTCAACGATAGTTTTATAAGGAGAGAGTAAAGCAGTTTTTTTATGAGAAGAATTATTCAAGCGTTAAGAGAAGCTCCAAATGTTGAAGATCGGGCTAGAATTTTAAGAGAAGATGTTGAAGAGAGAAGGGAGAGAATTGAAAGTTTAAATAGAGTAGTTATTCTAGATATTGGTCAGCATGATGGTTTGAATGTAGGTG
>CAYTFL010000119.1:0-2883 GCA_964437105.1 Candidatus Woesearchaeota archaeon
TGTTGACTCATTTCATTACTCTGCTCACAATATATTCTATATAAAACTTTTGTATGAGCAATAGAAACCTTTTTATACTATTTGTACCTCTGTGGAGACAATTACAAAAAAGGAGGGATGCTCTTGGACGAAGATTTTCTTGAAGACATTAACATTGAGGATAATGAATTAGCTAATGAAGATTATTTAGATGATTATGATGAGGATAACTCCGATCACGAGGAGCAAACTGATTAATTATTTTTTCTTTATTTTTTTCACTTCAGCTTTCTCAGAAATAATAGCAGAATTACCTGACGGATCTTCAACAACTATCTTCAACTTTTCATCGCCCCATTTAACCTTACGCATTTTCTTCAAAAGATTCTTAGCTCTCTTCCTAACTTTAGGGTCATCACTTTCATCTCTTTGCTGCTCAATTATTTTCTCAAACTTGTTAAGCACACCTTCAATATTAGAAACGTAACCGTTAGAAGCCGAACCTGGCGTAACAGACATTCTCATTTGCGGCACTTTAATCGTTGCATTAGAAGACTTAACAACTCTAACTTTCAAATCATCTTCACTTTCTACAGTAAAAGTTACTTTAACTGGATCTTTTTGTTCAGCAGCTTCAACATCACCTTTATGAAAATCACAACTACCGCAAGTCATAGAAAAAACAAAAGCTTTACCAAAGAACGGAACATCCATTTCCTCTTCACGCAGTGTCAACGTCTTTTTCAGACACATTGGACACATTTCACCTTCAAGTATGTCAACCATATAGAAAAAATATAATGTAATGTTTAAAAAACTTACTGAATTATCTTCTGAATGTTCCTGTCAACTTCAGCAAAGTTTGGCGTAGCTACTAACCAATCTTCACCGAACCCAGCAATATCTCCATCAATCGCGTCACAGGTCTTTTTCAGCTTATTCACAACTCGTTTCAGTTCAATAATATCTTTATCTTTTAATGGTTTAACATTAACTAAAGCTATTGTATATCCTTCCCTAAGACAGTCTAGAATCAACTTAACGTCCTGAAACTCTCTCACCATAAAGGGCTTAACTAAAACCTTAGATTTCCTCATTGGTTGTGTATCAGTATCAATTTCTAGGTAGTCTTCCCCGAATTCATCAGGAATGTCGTTATCTTCTTCCGTAGCTCCTAAAATGGAGTCCTTTATCCTCAAGAATGTATCTTTCATTTGTGCAACCTCTCTTAACCATATTTGTACCAATATTTATATACATTTCTATATTGCGGTAGGTCTGTTGCAATCTAAATGTCTCAAATTGTCTCTAATTGCGACACTATGTTCCACAATTGTGGCCTAACATAAGAAGGAATATTCGGGTTATCTGAGACATCTTCAAGCTCTTGCAACGCTTTATTAGCTCTCAGACACTCTTCCACTTCTTCATTCTGTAACGATACGATAGCTTCCTGTATTTTTAACCGCATATTTCGAGGTATACTGTGATCTTCACTGATCATTTCTAATTCTTCAATCAGATCTTCCATCTTCTCCCTCTTTCATATGCTTTTCAATTTCTTCCATAACTTCTTTCTGCATCTTTTCGGCACGCTCTTTCACACTCTTTTCTTGCTTACCAATACTTTCCATTCTCAGATCCAAAACGTCTTTACGTTCCTTAAGATCTTTTTCCAACTTTTCTTTCGTAGTTGCTAGCATAACACCGCCAACAATTTTATACACTTGATCATTAGAAGTTTCAATTTCTTTTAGAGCATTATCAATCTCTAACATCTGCGACTGAAAGTTGCGCTTCTGCGCCATAAAGTTATGCAAGTTCTGTTCAAACAACTGTAACTGCGTAATCTTCTCTTGAGTTTCCTTACCAATGTCCATTTTTACACCGCCTTAACTGTCTTGTTAACTGACCTTGCTTTATACAAGATTTTGCTACCACAGTACGGACACCTTATTTTTTTTCTTAGATATTCACTTTTTACATCTTTCTCACAATTGAAACATTTATACTCAACCATTTGTTTATTCCCCTACTTTGTATGCAAACCCTGTAAACTTCGCATCACACTTTTTACAACTATATATTCCCATGGCAACTCTTTTCACAGATAACCTACTACAGTACGGACATTTCTGCGCTTTCCTTTGAACTTTCTCTACATTAAGAATCTTGGTTTTTAACTTTTTACCATACCTTGCTCCAAACCTTGCTGCAGAACCTAATTTTTTTGCCATTGTAGTTTCTCAGGATAATCTGGGGTTTATATACTTTTTGGCTACCGGTTTACATGTATCGACCAAGCGGACCCGTCAGAATCTTGTGTGTAAAAGCTTACATAACCATTTTCCACGTTACCAATACTCTCTACTACATGAGGTAATGGCGCAAAAGCTCTCGGTGACGCTAAGGATAGATAGTCTCTGTCCAATGGAGTACCGTCAAATAAAAATGTTTTAATACTATTTACGTACAGTAAGCCCATAGCACCTCTTTCATCTCCTAAAAATAGAAAATTTCCATCAATTTGAGGGTTTGGCATATGGGATATCAGCGCAAAGGGTACAACTCCCATTTTATCCATCAACTCAGTTGGACTAGCTCTCAAATTTTGTTGTATTGCATCTGACGGAGAATAAGTAAGATCTGACATATGGAATCGTGCAAATGGTATATCACTAAACTTTCCAGTTTCATAAGCAAAAGCGAACACTTCTTCTAAAGTTGCAGTAGTAAGGGGCTTTTTTTCACCTGCCTTATGTGCCAAGGTAACTCTTTCCAATAATGGAACATCTTGTTGTGGACTCATAACTATGACTTTTCCTTACTAGTATAAAATAATTATTGTAAAGAAGTGGGAGTACCCGGATTTGAACAGGGGTCTGGATGTCCCAAACCTCCGAT
>CAYTFL010000120.1:0-2843 GCA_964437105.1 Candidatus Woesearchaeota archaeon
CAAACTGATAGAGAGTTTCACTCTTTAATTGAAGAGTTTTTCACTTTACAAAGCGGATGGTTATACGACCTTACTGATGCAGCGAGAGAACTAGTTATACTTGAACAACAAATTGCATCAAAGGTTCAGCTAAAAACCTTCTCTCCTGGATGTTCAATTACAGTTTCAGTCCCTTCAGCAATTCATTTTATGGAGGAAAATGTTGCTCCCGGGGCTAATGTCTCTCACATCTGTATAGATGATAACGATCAAAAATGGGTTATTAAGCCTGGTAGAATACATATTCAAATCTCAGAGTACATTACTGGGAAATTACTATTTGACTCTGGTTTACCTACTCCCATTACAGAACTTGCATACGATAATACCTCTGGCATAATCTTTCTATTAAGCAGAATGATAGATTCAGCTTCAAATGTTCATGTTAAAGTTTTTGTAAAACACTCCCCCACTACTTCTCACGATCGGCTTATCATAGATTCTCTTCTCTTTATGATTTGGTTACATAATCGTGACGCTCGCCTTTCACGCAACTATATTTTATCTGATGGAAAGTACTATATGTTAGACTTTGGAGGATCTTTACTAGGAAAGCCAAGAGGGGGAAGAAGAAATGAGATTCAAGAAGATATTGATGAGAAAGTTTTCTTAGAAAGACTTGAATACTTCTGTAAGAAAGGAAAGAACCCAAACCCTTTCTTTTCACGTGTTACATATAATAACTTACTTAGATCATGCAGAAGACTTGAAGCTGTAACACCAGAACATATCTCTTGTATTGTAAGTTACGCGTATAAATATCTAGACTTTTTCCGCAAACATCATAAACTATACACTCTCTTCCATCCCTTCCCTACGGCAGAAGAATTAACTGAAAGGTTAATTGTAAGAAGGCAACAAATACTTACTACTGTACGAGAGAATAAAGAAAAAATCACTTCCTTTCTATCATCCTAACTCTTGAACTCAGATTCTCAATTTCGGCTCTAACTTCTTTCACACATGTATTGCTTGGGTTTATTATTCTCACTCGTTTACATTCTACATTTCTCACGATCTCTTCAATCTCTCTTACTGATAAATGTCCTTTATGCGCCGCTTCTTCACTTCTAGCTGCAGGATATGTACATTCAGCGTATAACGTCCCTCTATGTAAGGGTAAAACTGAAAGCCATTCAAGGATATCCTCGTTTAGCTTAGTGTCTGTCATGTATACTATAGGTTTTCTTGATCCTAGACCAAGTCCATAAGCTAAGCACGGCACTTCATTATGGTCCAAAGGGAACCATCCTAATCCTTTATCACTTGATGGATATTCACGTACAACACCTCTTTTTACATCATACTGCGTTGTAACACACTCTTCTGGGCCAAGTTCATGTATGTCAAATATTTTTTTCCTTTTTTGCCTACTTTCAGAGAATCCTTTAAGCATTGTACACATAGTAGGAGTAATCCCTTCCGGTCCAGTTACTTCTAACCTTCTTCCCGTTCGAATATTGTATTTAAGAAATTCTAATAGTCCTGCCACATGATCAAGATGATGGTGTGTTATGTACAACCTTTTTGTATTCCTTATTTTCTCTTCATCAAGCATGAAAGAAATTCCTGCAGGACAATCTATCAAAGAAGGCATACGTCCGTCTATATAGAGTGCACATTCATATCTTTCATTTGCTAACTCATATACAGCCATAGATTTTTCTCCCATTCAACCAACAATCTCAAGCAAGTAATCATCATTAACATCTCTTTTGAGATCTTCAGGAACATTTGAAACTCCAATATTTAATCCGACTAAACCGCCAGCCATTGAAGCAATACTATCAGAGTCTCCTTCTGTGTTTGCACCATAGATGACAGCTTCTCTAAGGTCTCTCCTATCTTTAAGGAATATATACAACGCCAACGGTACAGTCACAGCCGTCCTTGTAGATTCATCATCAAGCGCATCCACTCCTTGTTGAGTATCAACTGAAAGAAGCTCTCCTACACGTTGTAACCCTTCATCAACAGGGGAAGGATAATCTTTTACAAAGTCGGCAACTTCTCTTAACACTTGTACATTATCTTCTGGCAACTCATCACGCATTATCGCTCTTCCGACATACGCTAAAGCCAACGCTCCAGAAACACTTTCATTAGAAGTTTTAGTAATTCTAGACATCTTCACAACTTGATCTCTATACTCTCCCAACTCCAAACTATGATAAATAATTGGTGCAGGAAGTATTCTCATTGCCGCTCCACATCCTGTCCTTTCATCTGTGTTAAAAGTTTGATTCACTAACCGATAATTAACACCGGCACCAACGCTCCTTAAAGTCATTCTGGTGCTCTGCCCATACCCTCTCCACATTAATTCTTTAGTATCAATCATTTGCAACTTCTTTGAAAGAAACTCTGCTAAACCTTGGATTGAAGGAACATGGTTATAATAAAAGTCTAAAGTGAATAGTGTCGTTTCTCCATCATCAGTATACTCTCCAGGATCTAAATTCCTTTTTTCATCCTTCGCAAAGTGCTCAAGCCGACCATATTTTTCTCTCATCTCTTCACGCGTCATAAACTCTGTTGGTGCACCTAAGGAGTCTCCGATAAGAACTCCATACAAACCACCTAAGGCACGTCCTCTTTCATTGGTAGGTATTCTAAACTTATCACTATAACCAACCCAACGTGAAAGTACATGCTGCCCATAAAGTCTTACTTCATCATCAACTTCTGTTTCAAGACTTCTTACTAAAGCTCTAACACCTTCAGTATTACCTAACTTTCTTCCAATCCTATTCAACGCTCTTAACCCACTTTCTCTGATAGCTGGCGTCCCTTGTCTAATTCTT
>CAYTFL010000121.1:0-2842 GCA_964437105.1 Candidatus Woesearchaeota archaeon
CCAATAAACTTGATCGGCGCTTCCGTGGCTGAACATGCACTTAAAGCACCACCACCTTTAGCCGTACCGTCTAACTTTGTAACCATAACTCCTGTCACGCCAGCCGCTTCATGAAAACTTTCGGCTTGCTTCTGCGCAGCTTGCCCAATATCTGCTGACAATACTAACAACGTTTCATCCGGCTTAGAATAACTACTAAGATCTTTAAGCTCCTTAACAAGATCATCAGACAACGCATCTCTACCTGCAGTATCGATCAAAAGAAGATCGTAGTTAGCAAACTCTTTCTCAAACTCTTTATAGATCTTTAACGCATCCTTTTCTTTTTCATTAATGAAACAAGGTATTTTAATCTGGTCACACAACTGTTTTAACTGCAACGGCGCTGCCGGCCTATGCACATCCAACCCTATAGCTGCAACCTTCACACCTCTGTTAGCATAATACCTTCCAATTTTACTAATCCCTGTAGTTTTCCCAGAACCAAACAATCCCACCATCATAATCTTGAACGGTTTTTTTGACTTATCAACAACAATCTCACTCTTTTCACCGCCAAGAAATTTAACTAACTCTTCATACACGATCTTGATAACGTACTCTCTTTTAGATATTCCTGATGGCGCCTTATCTTCCAACGCCCTTTTCTTGATAGAATTAGACAAAGCAAACACTAACCTAACGTTAACATCTGCCTGCAGCAAAGCCCTTTGAATATCTTTTACTAGCTCATTCACTAGCCTTTCATCTACAAACATAGACTTAGCTATCTTCGCTAACGTATCCTTCAATGAACCGCCTAATTTTTCTAAAACCATGCTAGATTCTCTGAATCTGTGCTATATAAATCTTTGGGAAGTTTACAGGTCGATCTTATTAGCAAAATCTGTAACAAGTGGAAGATGTTTCTTCTCACCAGATAAAGCTCCGATTAAACCCATGACCCAGAGAATTAAAAGCCCAATAGTACCTACGATGTATATCAATATACCAATCCATGGTAGCATAGCGCACACACCAACTATAACCCATCCTAGGAACAATACTAGACCAACCTTACCATAGTACATCGCATAATCGTCATCTTTCTGCGTTAACAGTACAATAATAAAGCCAATAACAGTTAGAAATACTCCTAGAAAAGCCCATAGCTTACTATCATCATGCTTAGCTGCTTTCTTTTTAGCCATAACCTGTATTTGTTTAAAGAACTTTAAAAACTTTTCTACAATCCTAGATTTTTCATGATCTCTTCCTGCTCAGGATACTTAAGATCTTCCGGCTCCTGCCCCACGCCCAAGTATAAAATAGGTTTTCTACTTACGTAAGACATAGAAAGTATCGTACCACCTTTTTCATCCACATCGCTTTTAGTAAGAATAACTCCATCTATTCCAATAGTCTTATCAAACTCTTTCGCCTGCTCAACAGCATCATTCCCAGTAATACTTTCCGCTACAAGAATCTTCATATCTGGTTTTGAAACTCTAATAATTTTTTCCATCTCTCTCATTAAGTTTTTATTGGAATGTAAACGTCCGGAGGTATCGATAAGGACAACATCTAAATTCTTTTGTTTGGCAAACTTTATGCCATCGAATGCAACAGCGGACGGGTCAGCATTATAATCATGTTTAATCACTTTAGTGTCTAACTTTTTGCCCCACGTTTCCAACTGTTCAATCGCCGCCTTCCTAAACGTATCGCTGGCTACCAACACTGAACTCAAACCTTGTTCTTTTAACAGATGTGATAGTTTAGCTATTGTGGTAGTTTTACCTGACCCGTTAGTCCCTACAAAGCAAATTACGTAAGGCTTCTCTTTCTTACTTTTAACTTTCTCTACAATATTCACTTCTTCCCATACTAGCAACTCTTCCACACTCTTCTTCAAAGAATTAAGTATAATTTTTTCCACTTGCCCTCTTTTTAGAGGCTCATCTACCAACCGCTTCTTCAAATCTTGCTTAATCTTCTCAATCACTTCAAACGCCACATTATTTTCAAGCAATTCAACTTCTAAGTCCCAAAATAAAGTATCAAACTGCCTTGCAGAAATCTTTTTCGTAGTAACTTTCTGTTTTACTTTAGAAAGCAATCCTTTTTTCTCAACTTTAGGTTTAGCTTTCCCTTCTTCTTTAACAATTACTTCCTCAACTACTTCTTTCTCTTTAACTTCTTCTTCCTTCACTACTTCAGCTTCTTCTTCAAACTTGTCTGATATGTTTGTTATAGCATTTTTAACTTTCTTTTTTAGGAACTTAAACATAAAGAATACTTTAGAATTGAGGCTTATAAATCTTCTTATTTTAGATTATCTAGTACAATAGTAGCATATGCTCCCTTTGTCAAATAGAACTCTACAACTTGCTTTTTCTTCCCTTTATTCAACTCATCATCTTCAAAAGAAACAGTTTTAAAACCTTTAATTTCAACAACTCTTTCTCTCTCACTTCCTTCTGCAGCCAATTCAGGTATTGGACGGATTAAGAAATCTTTCTTACAAATTCCTTCTTCTTTCATAATTTCATCATAATCCTCACCTTCTGTTAAAAATCCTAAGATCGGCAACACTTTTTTCTCACTTTTCTTAGCCAACCTATTCCATAGTTCACTTTGGTACGCTGCAACATAAATCTTTAGCCTATCCACCCCATGCTTCTTTAACGTACCAACGTAATCATTCCTTGCAACTTCTAAATCTAACTCTTCACACGCTTCTTTGAACTTTTTTTGTACTAACAACTTCCCTAACTTAGCATTATTACTACCAAACCTTTGCTCACCGAACAAATTCACAACTTCCTTACTAACTCTTGCCTCAAAATCAGCATTTGTCTCA
>CAYTFL010000122.1:0-2805 GCA_964437105.1 Candidatus Woesearchaeota archaeon
CTAAATCTATAAGAACGTTAAACTCTTCCCCTTGCTTACTGCACAACATCATCACACAGGGAACTAACTCTTGATTAACGTTCACATCATCCCCATGCATTAACTTAATATCTTTTAATCCAAACTGCTGTTTAATTATAGGCAAAGCTTCACCTTCCTCCTCATACTCCTTTTCTTGCTCAGCAAAATCCGTTTCTTCTTCAGGAATGAAAGCGCTAACCGCCTCACCTCCATGCTTACTCATCCTTGGTCTGATATTACCAAGTAAAGGCAAATCTACAACCCCTGTAACCAAAGCAGTACCTACTGGAATATTCTGTATCTCTTTTTCTGTATTCACCGTAATACCTTCAACAGAGTTAGACACAGCTTTCACATCATTAGGGTTAGTAACTTTTAGAATGAACTGCGTTGTACATTGGGATAAGGCACTTTTATCGACGCGGCTGGGCCTCTGCGAAATCAAACACAACCCTAACCCAAACTTCCTACCTTCCGCCGCCACTTGCCTTAGGATTGCAGAACTCTTCGCTTCACCAAAACTTCTCTCCGGCACAAAGTTATGACATTCTTCCACTACTAAAAAGAAAGGGGGTATAACATTCTTCTTACGTTCTCTAAACAAATCATGCACTAACTTATAGACAACAATCTCTTGCACAGCCTTATCCACACCTTTCAAGTTAATGATGCTCATTTTACCCGGAGATACTAATTCACCCATCATGGTAGGATTCTCTGAGAACAACTGCAACTTTTGCACATACTGAAAGATATTGATTAACGTCCACTTACTATTACTTTCTTCTGACGCTTCCAACTCAAATATTAACTCATCAAAATCAACTTTCCCTCCTAAGTTCTTCAACGCTGCATACACTAAACCTAACTGCGCAGCTGAAAGTTTGGTTGGCAACAAATGCATCAACTCCCCTGACGACAAATTCTTATTACTCAACTTTAACGGCTTAGCGCTAGTATTAATCTGTATATCTGTAGAATACTCAGTTATTTGGTCAAGAAACCCTTTCGATTCTATACTAAACCTCATCATCCCTTCCTTATCTTTAGGGTTAGGATACTTTAGAGAAGAATACTCACCATGCGGGTCTATAACAACCACTGGTATCCTTTTTAACAGTATTTCTTCAAGCAACACCCCCGTCACATAACTTTTCCCTGCGCCTGATTTTGCAAGCGTCACAACATGCTTCGTTAACACTTTGTTCAAATCTAAGAAAACTTTCAGTTTATCCCTACCATCAAGTATTCCAATGTACGCAGAATCTTTCTTTTCTTCCAACCCTAAAACATTTTGCACAAACTCATCATCCGCTCTCAACACTTCAACGCCAGGATCCAAAGGAAACTTTAACATGTTCAACTTCCTACTATCATCTATATACCCTATAACGTTACAGAACGCGATCGTCTTCTCATGATCCCTTTCAATCTCTTCAATCTGCGCCAAAACAAACTCTCCGTTCGAATGCATAACTTGCACATACTCAAACTTATGCGCACCTCCGGTTACTTGAAACCTAAATTGCTTAGTACTAGTTTTGCCGACGATATTACCTAAGATCATGTTTGGCATATCACTATAAGAATTTATTAATATTCATATAGTGTAGTTACCAGTTCCACAATCTTTAAATAACCAGATTTTATTCAATTTTTTATGGCACGAATATTATACGCAGGAAGACCTAAACTAACTAACGGACTAATGCATTTTGTGGAAGAAAATGGCCACGAATGGGGTAACTTTGGAGCTGCACAGCCAGCAATAGAAGAAATAAGAGGAGATTCTACATACGATCTTGCAATCATAGAAGCTTATTTAGATCGCGATGCAACTTTTGGTGCAGCAAGAGAATTTACTGAGGCTTGGAAAAGAACGTATCCTAGAAAACCTGTAATCGTTTTATCCGTTTTCACAGATAAAGTAGATTTTGGAGATCAAACTCTTGCAATCCCTCTCCGTCCAAGCAGACTCGCAGAAGTTGTTGAAAGAGAATTAAGGAGATAACTTTATTCCTTTTGTGCTACAAAAACAACACTTCCTCTGGTATAACCTTTCCCAGAATAAAGCACTTTAAACCCTGCTTTCTTTAACAGATATATTGTCTTAGTCTTTGAAAAGGCTCCTCTTAATGAAGTTTCTTCAATGATTTCCGATTTCTTTCCATCAAATACAACATAGTACATTGTTGATTTAAATCCTTTAGAAGTGGGTATGCCTACAAAAGTTCTAGAAAATTGGGTTCCTTTTTCATTAAACTTTTTTACGACAAAGGTTTTTTTAGGCCTTGAAGTACAGAATATATCAAAAATAAATATTCCTTTATCATCAAGATTATTTTTTATATTCTTTAAGGACCGCAGCATTTCCTTTTCATTAGAGTTATAACTCATAGAATTAAAGAATGAAGTAATTATCGGCACTTTTGATTTTAGTTTAAATGAATGGAAATAACCTTTTTTGAATTGTATCTTTTTATTATTCTTTTTAGCAATTCTAAGCAGTGCATTGCTTGCATCAATACCTGAACATTGGTAGCCAAATCTTTTGAAATAACCTAAATGTTTCCCCGTTCCACAAGCCAAGTCTAGTACTATCTTTGGTTGTTTAAGCTTTTTCCTCCATGAGTCAACCCACTTTACTTGCTTTTTATGGTCAAAACCAGTTTTTTTGTTATACATTAGATCATACAAGTTAACGATCTTGTCATAATAGTTTTCAGGCTTTTTTGTCATACAGCTAATGGGGCTTTAAAACTATTTAAGTTTAACTAACAAACG
>CAYTFL010000123.1:0-2755 GCA_964437105.1 Candidatus Woesearchaeota archaeon
TATCGATAGGCTTGCTGAAGCAGAAGAAATTATACCAAATTATTTAACTAACCACGGTGAAGGACAAGGACGAGAAGATTCATTCTGGGCTGTTGGAGAAGAAGCGTATGACTTATTTGCTCACTTTATTGAAACAGGAGAGTGGGTAGATAAACTGCCTGAAGGAGTTAGTTATAGAATTACTGGTGAGGAACCTGCCAGACAAGCACCAGCTTCTGAACCAGAAACCGCTGTAACAACAACAGCATTGGCACTAATCCCAGATCATGATTATTCTATTGAAATACCAGAACTACCAAATAGAGTAAGGGTAGTTGATGGAGAGGAAGTATTAGCACCTGGAGCCGAAAAACCATTCGAGAAACCAACGCATTTAACTTTTGAAGAATTGTATGGAGAACAAGAGATTCCCGGTTGTACACATTATGCTGAACCGATTGGACCCGAACCAGAAGAACTTGAGCCAAGAGGAATCAGCTATGGCGATTCTAAAGCAGAAACAGAATTCCTGGCAAGCCGCTACTTGCCCCTCACTTTTGGTTCACAAGGGAGACAAGGAGCAATCATTTTTGTCTCCGAAATAGAAGACAACACTCATCCAGATGCTGTGGAAAGAGGATTTAAGGATGAAGACTTTTTTAGAAACCTTGCTATAGAACCTTCTCCTGCCTCCGGTCAAATTTCATTAATTGTTAGGGCTCCAGACAAAGCATATGCAGTAACTGTGTTTGCTAGTGAAGGAGTTACCAGCGCCAAACTCTTCGAGGAACTTCTAATAAGATACTGGGTTGAACGTGTGAAAGACTGTCAACTACCAGACGCAGCTCAATCATTCATCTCAAAAGCTTCAATTAACAGAGGCCGAAGGTCTGTATTTCATGATGCCAAACCTGAAGAAACTGAAGGCTTATTAGCAACTGTAAGCGCATTATACGCTGCAGAGACAGAATCTGCTGAAAGCGTCTTCCCAGGATTTGACAATAACCCAAATAATTTTGTTCATAAAAGGTATGCCTCCGTTGAGTCTGGTAAAACACATGGCATCGTTTACGCTGCACAAGCTGCTGGAGAGATTGCTACAGGAAGCATCCTTTTCCAAGCAACTAAAACTGCTCACTCAGCTTTGATAGAACCTGTAAGAGAACACTTGGAAGAAGAAAACAATCGAACCCGAGAAATTTCCAATATTCAGTCTCAAGTTCATTTTGTAGAACATGAAGGAGAAAGATATGTCATAGGGACACTTGCCGGCAGCCCAATTTCTGCAGTCAGAACCCTTGGGGAAGGATTTGCAAAGCATGGATATAGGGAAGTATCCCTCCTACCAGAGTTGGCTTCAAAACTATTAACTGCCACTTCAAGACAACACAGAAGAGATGCTCCTTTAGCGACTTCTAAAAATTTTACTAAATTACATCCTGGCCTTCTAGAGGCCATGGTTGCTTAAATCTCCTTCAACTTCTCAATAACTTTATCCTTCCTTTCTCTAACCGCAACTGGAGAACCACCACCATGCCAAGTGAAACGTGGTCGAATTTGAATTGGAAACAACTTTTCATTAGAATCATCAAAGACTATTCCTGCTCCTTTAACATGTGGTAGGATATTTAATTCTTCATCTAAACCCTTGCGCATATAACTTTGCATTAATTGACTAAGAGAATCAACATCTAATTTTGCTGTAAGTCGGTGACCGATGACTGTATCTGCTTGCGTCATCACATCCGTATGAATCTTCCCTGGCTGTTGTGAAGCAAGGATTAAACTAATTCCTGGTTGCCGGCCCTCCCGCAGGATGGTTATTAAAGCATCAGTTGCTGCAGTCTTTCCTTCTTTAGGTAAAAGTTCATGTGCTTCATCAAGTGCAAGCCAAACTAAAGGTTCTTCTAACTTCTTTTCAACATTTTTAGAAAAGTAATGCATTGCTGCATCAACAGTTTTGAATTCTTCCATTTTTCTTGCTAGCAACCGTTGGTTAAACAAATTTTTAGCAATTAATCCAACAACTAAGGCTTTAATTGCCCAACCGGAAGCAATAGTTGCATAAGGACTTACATCTAAAATAGTAATTTGACCTGAACTAATCAAATCCTTTAATGGAGTCCCTTCCTTTGAAAAGATTCCCCATCCTTTTGCTTTCTCAAATTGGTTTAAAATAACATTTTTTGTTACAGTATCACTTTCACTATCATTCTTTATAACATTAAAAATATCTTCAAGGCCATAACTGACGTTATTATTGTTTAAATCCTGAATAACTCTTGTAAGCAGGACCCCTTCTGCTGAATTAGGATCAATACTAAAAGAATTACACCAATCTTCAGGTCCAACATCTAACGGTCGAATTGAAAAAGGAAAATCTGTTGGAATACCTTCATCACGATATTTGTTGTAAAATCCCGCAGGAGTATAAATTTTTACATCTAATGGTTTTGCTTCCATCCCCCATTCTTTTAATAATTCTGCATCCTGCATATTGGGATATTTCATAGTCCAATAAATTCCCATCGTATCAAGAAGGACAATCGAAAGATTTTCTTTTACTTCCCTTGGAAGATCAGCTAAACCTTCTGCAACAACACCCATTGTATAAGATTTTCCCGACCCTCTTTTACCCACAATAAAAACGACGTGCGCCTTTGTTACATCTAAGAAAACTTTGTTTGATAAAGAGGTTGTTTGGCCCATTTTAACATAGTTTTTGCCAAGGTATACTGTGCCTCTGTCTCCAAACTTTTTTCTATCTGATTCATTT
>CAYTFL010000124.1:0-2747 GCA_964437105.1 Candidatus Woesearchaeota archaeon
CATCATTTATTGCCACTACTCTATGTATTATCGGATATTCATGCGAACTAGATATGTACACTAAAACATCACCCACTTGGCCATCATCCCATCCACCGAGTATCATCACATCACCTTTATCAAAACCTTTTAAAAACGAATACTGTAAAAACTCTTCTTCAGTAATATCTCTTTCCGTATACCAATCACCATTTTCTACCCACCATTCATCAAATTCTAACCCTTCATGCTCCATACTGCCAGAGATAACAGCTACTAATGGTAAGTCTGAACCTAGAACTAAAGCTAACCCGGGGTATATTAAGAATTTTACGATAAGGAACGCCAAGATTATATTTACAATCCAAGAAAGTACTGAATCTTCCTTGAAAATGAAATGATAAACTTTCTTAAGACCCTTTTTCCACTCCATCTTACTCGAATAAGGGTAAAATCTTTATATAAGTATCTATTCGTTACCAACTCTCTAGGGCCAATCCTTTTATATCTGAAAAATGCTTACTATCTGAAGTAACCAATACAACATTATGTGTCTTACAACAAGCTGCTATCATAAGGTCCATATCCTTTATGATCTTACCTTTTTTCTTCAACCTTAGATACTCATCGCCAAAAGCCTTGCAGACAGCTTCATCAAAAGTAAGAAAATCCACAACATGTAAAAGTTTCTCTATAAACTGCAACCTTTTCCTAGTAACTCCTGCATGAGCCGCCCCTTTATACAACTCACAAAGAATTATCGGAGTAATAAAAATAGGCTTCCCTTCAAGCTTTGCCAATTTCTTTTCAATCTTTTGTTTCCCATCAAAAATATCAATCAAAACACTAGTATCTAGACAATACATTTCTAATAAACCCTCAAAGATTCTTTTTCTCTTTCCTTATACGACTTTTCTAATCCTTTCACAAAACTAGGATCTTTTTTTGCAAGACCAAACAAAGAAGAAACACTCCCCTTTTTTCGCACTAAACGAAGCACTAGCTCAGAAAAAGATTCTTCTTCACCTTTCATTCCTCTCAAAGTCTTATACGCTTCTTCTGAAAGTGAGACAACCTTTACCATGTATATGCATATGCACCTATGCCTATATAAACTTTTCGGAAAAATGGGATATCAAAAGAGTTATATAGAGAACATTAATTTCTCTTTTTATGGTAATCAACAATAATGTAACTGTTTACACTTTAAGAAGCGCCTTAGTTAGAGCAGGCTTACCTAAAACCAGACAACTCCTTAGCGGACCAGAGCTAGAAAGAGCAGCATATAGAAACGGCGTGAAAAGGCTAAAACGCGCAGCTTTAGGTTTACTAGGTCGCTCTAGAGTTTTAACTGAACAACAAATGCTTGACGCGATAGTAAAATCAGAAATCGCTAGTGATAAAGAAGAAGCAAGAACTGCCACATTATTTCTTTCCAACTTCAGAGGCGTCTACGGACAGCATTAGCTAACTCCAGCGATCGAATATCATTTAGAAATTAGTTCTATTGAAGGTCCTGGAAAAGAAGACTATTATCATGTTAAAAAGGTAGAAGAAGATCCAATTTTCGACTAATCTATTTAGCCACTTTCTTAAACTTCGTATCCATTTCTTTAAACGTCTTTTTCAAAGAAGCAATAGTACTCAACAAAACTTTCTTAACATCTTTCTTCTTAGTCTCAACAAGCATAACTACGTTAGACATTTGCGGATGCTTCAAATTATAACCAGAAACAGTTACATCAGAATCGTTCCAAAGTTCTTTACTGATCAGATTAGGTATAGTTCTATCTTGTGTAACAAACTCAACTTTCATCCTATTCTTCTCACGTTCTAGAACATTGATTTCCATACACATTAAATTTCAGCTACCCTTTATAAATCTATCGCTTACTCAACCCCCAGCATCCAACATCAATATATTTGACACTAGACGTATGGAACCAGAATTTCCTCTTAATCGGCAACTGATACTTGTAAAAATGTTTAACTTTAAACCCGTTCTCTTTAACAAACTTATCGATAAACTCCTTAGTAGACAGCTTATGGAACGAATAAATTATCGACGACACTTCCATTGCTTTGATTAAAAACAACTTATCATTATGGGTCTGCTTCACTCCAAATGGTGGATTTTGTAAAACCACATTAACCTTCTTATCAAACTCCTTCACATTCATGTTAATAAACTCACAACTAAACTTCCTTCCTATAATTTTCTCTACCAACTTCCTATTTTTTTTAGCAATAACCAAACTTTCTTTATCCACATCAACAAAAAACACTTTTTTGGCACCTAAAACCAAAGCTCCTAACCCAAAGGTGCCTGGCCCACAACCCAAATCTGCAATAACCTTCCCTTTCACATGCCTATTATTGTAAGCATTCCATAAAAGGTCAGCAGCTACACTTGAATTGGTAGAATACTGCTCTAAACTCACTTTAGGATGTTCAAAGAACGTCAACTGCGACAAAATAATTTCCAACTCTTTTTTGTTCATGCAAAAACATAAACCATAAGACTTTATTTATCTTTCGACTTTTTTATATTCAACATATCACCAATTGTTAGCCCCTCATCCTTAATATTAAAATCTTTAACAGGCTTAACATCTTCAACTTTCTTCCCCTGTTTAATCAACTTCAACTGAAAGTACTGTTCAAACTTTCTAGCCAACTTAATCGGCGGCTCAAGATTACCTGACTCAACCCTTTGTATCACTGACGACCTTTCAGCCAACGCTTTTGCCACATCTTCCTGCGTTTTT
>CAYTFL010000125.1:0-2712 GCA_964437105.1 Candidatus Woesearchaeota archaeon
CAAAGATAAAATTTCTATTGTTATTTGGGAAGATGATCCTTTGGCAGTGATTATAAAAAATCCTTCAGTGAGTAGAACTTTTGAAAATTATTTTAAGTATATGTGGAAGTTTTCTAAGAAGTTAAAGTAATCCAATAACTTTTCCAACAAATAGTACATAGAATAAGATTAGTAGTGCTCCTTCCCATTTTGTTATTTGTCTGTCTTGTGTTATGAAGTAGTACAGTAAGGTTTCTATTAACATTGCGGGTAATGCAAATGTTAGAATTGTTTCTGGGATTACTAAGGTTCCAATGAATGCTGGGACTGCCATAACTGCGTAAGCATTGAAAATGTTTGAACCTAGGATGTTTCCAACTGCCATCTCTGCTCTGCCCTTTCTTGCTGCTTGAATGGATACTACAAGTTCTGGTAAAGAGGTACCTAAAGCAACTGCAGTGATTGCGATTATTTCTTTGCCAATGTTTAGTAATGAAGAAAGTTCAATTACTGAAGTGATGGTGTATTTTGCTCCAAAGAAGATGAAAACCATACTTATTAAGAAAATAACCAAAGATTTCCAAGGGAAAGTTTTTTTCTCTTCCCTTTTTTTCTTTTTTACTGCTTTTTCTGTTGCTTCGTGTTCGTGTTCTTTTCCTATCTTTATTGTGTAAAGAACGTAAATGATTAAGCCTAGTATACAGATTACAGCTTCTAGTGATGTGAAGACGCCATCCCAGATTGTGATCGCTAAAACGAAAGCTGAACCAATTAACATTGGTAAATCTACGTGTACAAGTTCGTAAGTGACTTCTAACTTTTTTGCAATTATTGCTGCTACACCTAAAACTAAGAAGATGTTTGCTATATTTGATCCTATTACGTTACCTACTACAATTTCTGAAGAGTTGTTTAATACTGCGAAAATGGAAGATAACAGTTCGGGTAAAGATGTTCCAATAGCTACTATTGTGACTCCTATGATGAATGCAGGTAAGCCTAGATAGATACCAATCTTTTCAGCGCTGTCAGTGAAGTAGTCAGATGCTTTAATTAAGACAGCTAAAGATAATACAAATATTCCTATCCATAATAGTAACATTATAGTTTTTTAGGGTGTGTTGGTTTATATAGTTTTTTGATTGTTGCTTTTTACTAAATATAAGTATATAAGGATATTTTGTTTCTTAGTTTTATGATAAAAGTTCTTGATGAAAACTTGATTAACAAGATTGCTGCGGGTGAAGTTATTGAGAGGCCTGTTAATGTTGTGAAAGAGTTGGTTGAGAATAGTTTGGATGCTGATGCTACTGAGATTGTTGTTAATGTTGGACAGAGACTTATTTCTGTTGAGGATGATGGTAAAGGAATGTCTAAAGAGGATTTGATGAATTGTGTGAAAAGGCATGCTACCAGTAAGATTAGTAATTTTGATGATTTGGAAAATATTGGCAGTTTAGGATTTAGGGGTGAGGCTTTGGCTAGTGTGGCTGCTGTTTCAGATTTGAAAATTATTTCTAGAGTTAAAGGTGAATTGGAAGGTTCGTTTGTTAGGGTTGAGTTTGGTAACTTTAAAGAGAAGGATGTTGTTGGGTGTTCTGAAGGGACTATGGTTGAGGTTAAAGATTTGTTTTTTAACACGCCTGTAAGAAAAAAATTTTTGGATGATAAAGAGTTTGACAGAATCCTTGGAATGATGATGAAAATGTCTTTAGTGCATAAGGGTGTTAGGTTTAAGTTAGTGAGGGATAAGAAGGTTGTGCTTGATGTTTACAAAGGTGATTTACAAGATAAAGTTGTGGCTGTTTATGGGTTGGAGGTTGTTAAAGAATTGTTGAAAGTTGAGTATAAGGATTTTGGAGTGAAAGTTAATGGGTTTGTTTCTAAGCCTTCTTTGTTAAGGAATGATAAAACTATGCAAAGTTTTTTTGTGAATGGCAGGTTGATTGAGTCTAAAGAGATTTCTAAAGCTGTTTATGATGCGTACAAGAGTTTGTTGTTTGTGAAAAAGCATCCGGTGGTGATTTTAATGTTAGAGATGGAAGGAGTTGATGTTAATGTGCATCCTACTAAACAAGAGGTGAGGTTTGAGAAGCCTGAAGAGGTTTATAATGTGGTTTATGATGCGATTCGGTCAATGTTTAGGGAAGAAAAGATGGTTTTTGAGGTTCAAGAGAAGTTTTTTGATTCTAAACTTGTACAAGAGGCTTCTGAAAAGGCTTCGTTAGATTTGAGTACGCAAGTTACCTTAAGTGATTCTAAAAAAGGTGAAGGTTTTGTAAAAATACCTAATGTTAAGTTGTTAGGTTGTATAGGTAAAACTTATTGGATTGGTGAAACTAGTGAAGGGTTGGTGTTGATTGATCAGCATGTAGTTCAAGAAAGGGTGCTTTATGAGAAGTTTATGCAGGAGTATGCTGATGGAGAGATTTCTGTGCAAAGTTTGTTGTCTCCTGAAGTTGTTGAGATGGATGTGAGGTATGCTTCACGATTGAAAAAGAATTTAGAGAAGTTTAAAGAGTTTGGGTTTGAAATTGAAGAGTTTGGTGATAACTCGTTTAGGATTTCTACTGTGCCAGTGATTTTTGGTTCAGTTTTTAATAAGATTCATTTGTTAGATTTGTTAGGTGACATGCAAGCTGTCAAGGATTACAAAGAGAAAGTTGTAACTCGAATGGCTTGCAGGTCTTCAATCAAAGCTGGGGACGAGGTGTCTGAATATCGGCTGATGGC
>CAYTFL010000126.1:0-2684 GCA_964437105.1 Candidatus Woesearchaeota archaeon
ATTTAAATAGTAGCCTTTAAAGTTTAAGCCATATGTTTTACCATGTGATCACGAATATAACCTGTAACTTGTCTTGCAAGTACTGTGATAAGGAAGCGTTTGAGCCGTTGGATGAAGGGAAGTATGACCTTTGTATGCCTAAAGAAATAAGTTATCCTGTTGAAGAGTTGCAAGAAGTGGTTAGTGAGGAAGATTATCTGACGTTCTATGGAGGTGAGCCTTTAATGTCCATTCCTAAAGTCAGAGAGATAATGGATAAGGTGAAGTGTAAAGGGTTTATGATACAAACTAATGGATTGCTGTTAGACCAGTTAGGAGAAGAGTATACTAAAAAGTTTCAGACGATGCTAGTTTCTATAGACGGTGATGAAGAGTCTACGGATAGGAATAGAGGTAAAGGGGTGCATGCGAAAGTTATGAAGAATTTGGGCTTAGTTAAGCAAAGTTTTAACGGCGAGTTGATTGCGAGGATGACGATCAGTGAAAGCTCATCGTTGTATAAGCAAGTTTTGTGGTTGTTAGAGAATGAGTTTGAGAATGTGCATTGGCAGTTGGATGTGTTGTTTGATAAGGAAGAGGATACGAGGTGGCTTGACAATTATAATGAAGAAGTGTCAAATCTAATAGAATATTGGATTGGTAAGATGAGAGAAGGGAAGGTTGTTAGGTTGTACCCTTTCTTAGTTTTAATGGATTCTTTGCTTAGGAAAGAAAGTTCTCCTTTACGTTGCGGGTCCGGACACTCTAATTATACGATAATGACTAACCGTAAAGTTATACCTTGCCCGATCATGAACGGGTTTAAAGAGTATTATGTGGGAGAGATACCGTCAAAGAGTTTTAAGAAGGTTGAGTTTGGTGAGCCGTGTAAGTCTTGCGATATTCTTTCATTCTGTGGAGGACGGTGCTTGTTTGCTAACCTTGAAAAGAATTGGAGCTCAGAATCTTATGCGAAAGCTTGTGGGACGGTAAGGCATTTGAAGCAAGAGTTGGAAAGAATTTTGCCTGAAGTAGAAGAGTTGATTAGTAAAGGTATAATCAGTCTAGAAGATTTTAAACATTTGAAGTATAATGGAGTGGAAGTTGTGCCTTAGATTTTGTAAATAAATTTATTCAATTGCTTCTCAGCCTTTAACCTTCGTTTCTGGTGATCTGCAAGGATCTTGTTTATTTTATCAATAAGAATCTTCTTCAATTCTCCCGATAGTAGAGTGCCAGATTTGTAATCCTTGTAAATCTGTTGAAGTTTTTCATCATCCTCCTCAAAGAATAACAGCCATTGGTATGCAACATCTATGTCAGGATTGCCTCCTTTCTTTCTGTGTTCTTCAACTGTTGTCTGCCCACCAGAAAAAGCATATTTGTTAATCTTCTTCTTTACCTGATTTGGAGAATCCGTCATTTTTATTACTTCACCAACTGAAGAAGACATTTTTCCATCTTGTTGCATTCCTTTCAACCCCGGAAGAAATCTTCCTTGTATACTTGCAGGTTTATAATGACCCAATTTAGGGATTACGTCCCGAGTTATTCTAAACATGGGATCTTGATCTATTGCATGAGGGATAAGGCAAGCCATTTTTTTCTTTTTCAAAATTGAAGGTAGAAATGCTGGAACTGCTTGCATGGATACATAGAAAATGGTTCCAATATTGTTCTCATTAGTAAAACCGAAAGTTGCCTTGGCTGTTGAAAAAGTTATCCTCTTTGCAACCTTAATTGCTTCAGGATAAATTAAACTAGCGTGTTTTGTATCAATAAGGAAGTGAGTCTTCTTAGGATTGAAACCCATAGCAATTACATCTAACATATTCTCATGTAACCATTTCTGTGTTTCTTCAAATGTTTGATTCTTGAACAAAAACTTTTCATCATCGGTAAACTGGAACCAAAGGTCAAGTCCTAAACTATCTTGCAACCATTTGGTAAATTGCCAGACCATAGCGTGACCCATATGAATTGGACCAGAAGGGCCGCAGCCAGTGTATAGGAAAAGATTTTTCTTCTTATACTGATCTAGAGCGAACTTTAAATCACGGTGTGCAAAAAAGATCTCTCTGCGAAGTAGGTGGTGTAGACTACCAGTTTGTTTCTCCAATTCTTTGAGAAGTTTAGGATCAATTTTTGAGATACCAAAATCCTTAACAGTCTTATCATAGTTAACTGCACCTTTTACTTCCCAAGGTGTTACCGTTGCCATACTAAGGAAATGAGGGAGAATATTATAAAAGGTTTTGGGTTTGGAGCGATAAAAAGGTATTTAAAGAGGTACCTAATTTATGCTATGTAATGAAAGAATTACCAAAGAAATACGATGCTGGCGCTAGTGAGGAGAAGTGGAATAAGTATTGGGAAAAGAATAAGATCTATAAATATGATCCCAAAAGTAAGAAACCGGTGTTCTCAATAGACGTGCCTCCACCTTACGCCTCAGCAGGGCATTTACACATTGGACATGCTTTACACTATACTCAGTTTGAAATCATTGCAAGGCAAAGAAGGATGGCCGGGTACAATGTACACTTTGCGCCATGTTTTGATGATAATGGCTTGCCAACAGAGAAGTATGTGGAAAATAAGTTGGGCATTTCTAAAAAAGATGTTACAAAGGAAGAGTTTAGGAACATTTGTATGAAAGAGATTTCTAAAGTTGAAGAAGAATATTCTGAAAAGGTTTTCAAAAA
>CAYTFL010000127.1:0-2671 GCA_964437105.1 Candidatus Woesearchaeota archaeon
TCAGGTGAAACCGTTTGTAAACCTAAGTATTGTAATGCTGTAGCGCGTTTGCTTTTCACGAAGTAACTATAAATCTGTGCAATCTCTACCAACATTTGAGTTTGGGTGTAATCATAATTGTAATGCCGCTTTTGCGAGAAAGTTAACCTGGCTACAGAAGGATTTTCAACTAACTTATCAATAGCGTCCATCATAACTAAAGCGTTTCCTTCAATTGAGGGAATATATGTAGAAGATTCGTAATTAATCTTAAGAACTTCCTCACCACCTTCAGAGACTACTTCAACCATCTTGGTTTCTTGTGTGTAAACCATGTCTTAGCAAGAGATTGTAAGGGTTAAATAGATTTCCCTTCTAAATGACTAGCTGGCGGACAGGCCAAATGGCCGCGCAGCGTTTATATAGTTCACCTCCTTACCTATTGATATGCAACGCGTAATCAGTCTTCACTTGCCTTTGTATGGTGATCTTTTGAATACAATTCATTTGTATAATGAGATTTGTAATCTCCATATTGCTAAATCTCTTGAATTATGCACTTTTTCAAAGAACGTACTCCATAAGGCTTTGTACTCAGAGATTAGAAATCTTCACCCTGATTTTCCCTCCGCTTTGATCCAATGTTCACGTGACCAGGCTGTTGAGATGCTAAAAGGTAATAAGAGAAAGCCGCATACTAAGAAAAAGAGAGATTCTTCGATTCGTTTTGACCTTCGTACCTGTAAGGTTTTCTTGGAATCTGGTCAATTGAGCATTTCCACGATCAATGGTAGAAAGAAATACCAATTAAACATTCCTTCTTATTTTTCCAAATATTCTTCCTGGAAGGTTAAAGGCGCTACTTTGGGTAAGAAAGGTAAGCATCTTGTTTTGAAAGTTATTGTTGAAGGAGAGAAAGTTCCTAATCCTTGTAATTATAGCGATGTCTTAGGCATTGATTTAGGTATAAACACTTTTGCCTTTATGAGCAATGGCTTATTTGTTCGTTCAAACAAAATTCGTAGAGTTAAAAGAAAGTATTCATACTTGCGTAGGAAGTTGCAGTCTTGTGGCACTCGATCTGCTAGACGAAAATTGCGTCGTTTACGCGGTCGAGAGAGACGGTTTATGCGGGACTACAACCATCAGTTAAGTAAACAGATAGCAAATTTACCTTATGGTTCATTTGCTTTAGAGAATTTGAAAGGTATGTGTAAAGGTAGAAAAGGCAAACGTTTCAACCGTATGCGCAGTAATTGGGCTTATTACCAGCTTAGAATGTTTTTGGACTACAAAGCTGAGGATAGAGGTAAGAGTCTGTTACTTGTTGATCCTCGCCACACTAGCCAGGAATGCTGCAATTGTGGTTACATAGCTAAAGAAAATAGGAACAGAAAGAAATTTAAATGCGTACGTTGTTCATTTTCTCTACCAGCAGATTTTAACGCAAGTATAAACATATCTCGGAGAGCGGAAAGATTCCTCGCTGAGCAGGCTGTTGTCAACCAGCCAAAAGTAACGATAGATGAAAGACAGCGTAATAGGTCTGAATGTCAGTTACAAACTCATTCCTTGCATCTTGCTGTGAAAGAGTAGTTGACTAACAACTATTAGCTACACTATAGAAAGAGGATTGTCCATGCCAGAGCAACAACAACAAATGCAGGTGGATTTTACGCAAGTAGTTAATGAGCTTGCGAACCGTATGAGAATTCTTGAAGGTAAGCAAAGTATGGGTCAAGAAAAGTTGTTAGTTATGAACCAAAATATGATTACTGAATATAAGAAATTGCTTAAAGAAATAAAAGCTATTGATGCGGAAGTGAAAGATATGCGTAAAGAAATGGCGAACCTAAAGAATGTTGTTAAGCATCTTACAGAAGAAGCAGGGCAATTTGCAAGGGAAAGTGATGTCAAAGTTTTAGAAAAGTATATTAAGCTTTGGGACCCTTTAAAATTTGCAACAGTTGAAGATGTCGAGGCTATAGTTGCAAAGACTATAAATAAGCCTCAAAAGAGAACTGTTAAGAAGAAAGAGAATGGTAACGCCAGTAAACGAAGCGTTGAATCTCCTGAAGAAGGGGATGAGCAATGAAGAAATAAGTAGAAGCCTAGAAGCGCAAGGTTACACGTTACAAGAGATACAGGACGGAATTAACCAAGCTAAGATTAAAGAAGGAGTGAAAGGGAACAAAATGCCGGAAGAAAATCCACCTCCAATGCCAGGACAAGAGAAAGCGCCAACTGAAGATTTTGAGATTCCGCCGCCGCCAGGAGCGGAAGGTTTAGATGCGCCAGTTACACCAGCACCGGAAGGTGGAGCGCCAAATGTTCCAGATATGCCTGCAGCTCCAGGGATGCCGCCCGCACAAGAGCCTACGCAACCAGCAGCACCAGCGCAACCACAAGTTCAGCAAGCGACACAGTATCAAATGCCAGCGCAGCCAGCGATGGGTATTGAAGATATGCAAGCTGTAGTCGAGCAAATTGTTGAAGAGAAGTGGAAAGAAATGATGGGAAGAGTTGGGGATTTTTCTCTTTTCAAGTCAAGAATTAGCGATGATATGGAAGCCGTTAAACAAGAATTGTTGAGAACTCAAAAACGGTTAGAAGATTTGCAAGTTGCAGTGTTAGGGAAAGTTAAAGAGTATAATAAAGGTGTTGAAAATATTAGTACGGATATGAAAGCGTT